>NZ_JAQDVB010000016.1:0-97525 GCF_027674365.1 Coprococcus sp. AM11-30B
TTTTATATTATATCAAAGTGTTTCATGTTTGTCAACAACTTTTTTAAATTATTTTTTGTTGCTTTTTTGAATCTCTCAAACAGCAACTCTGATATATTATCATATATCTTCTTGCTTGTCAATAACTTTTTTGAAGTTTTTTTCAGAAGTTATTTTCAAACAAAACGGAGAAAGAGGGATTCGAACCCTCGCGCCGGTTGCCCGACCTACACCCTTAGCAGGGGCGCCTCTTCGGCCTCTTGAGTATTTCTCCTCAGCCCGATCCAAGGTCTGTATTTAACTGTGTGTTTACATACTTTTAATGTAACTCCACAGCGCATTGATAATTATACCTAAGAACCCTTTTTCTGTCAACGGTTTTTTCGATTATTTTTTTCTTTTTTTAAGTTTGTTTTCTAATTATCTATATATAGAAGAAACAGACTCTTTTTCACTATATCTAGCAAAGAGTCTGTCCTTTTTACCTTATCTTTATTTTATGCTTCCTTTGGTTCATATTCAGATATGGTTTCTTCTATTCTTCTTTTTACTTCTTTTGCGATCTCTGTCGTCTTCATATTTTGATATTCTTCATAATAAATCGGTTCCAGGAAATGTACCTGTACCGTTACCGGTGCGATACTATTTGTATCAAACGGTTTAAAAGAATCGATCAACGCAATCGGTATGATCGGGCATTTCGCTTTTGTTGCCGCCTTGAAGCTTCCACCTTTAAACTCAAGAAGCTTGTTCCCCATCTTCGAGCGGGTTCCTTCTGCAAAGATCAGATAGTTTCTTCCTTTCTTTACTTCCTCTGTAACATCCATGATCACTTGCATAGACTGACGGATATCTTCGCGGTCGATCATGTAGGCCTTCATACATTTAAATGTCTGCTTGAGAAGTGGAACATTTGCCACTTCTTTTTTTGCCACCACAGAAAATGGACGCGGGCAGGCATCAACAATTGCGAGTACGTCATAAAGCCCTTGATGATTCGGAAAAAACATAAACCCTCCCTCTTTGGGAATATTTTCTTTTCCATATGCCTCGATTGTTACATTTCCGCCTTTATTGGCTCTTTTGACAATATATTTCAGAAGCTTATATCGGGTGATCTCCGGATACTTGTCTACGTGCGCGGCATAGTAACACAGCTTGCACCACATAAACGGAACAAGCAGAATATTCCGAATTACCATAAGTGCAATTCTTTTTACACAATTCATTCCCTATTCCTCCGCATACTCTTTGACGGCTGTCTCGTATAAATTATTGCCCTCGGAGTCGATCACAACAATTGCCGGAAGGTCTTCGATCTCCAGGCGGCGGATCGCTTCTGTGCCAAGATCATCATATGCGATCACATCTGCTCTTTTGATACATTTTGAAAGAAGCGCGCCTGCTCCTCCGACTGCTGCAAAATAAACTGCTTTATTTCTCACGATTGCATCCTGGACAGCCTGACTTCTTTTCCCTTTTCCTATCATTCCGCCAAGCCCCAGATCCAGAAGGCGTGGTGCATATTTGTCCATTCTGCTTGCTGTTGTCGGTCCTGCTGAGCCGATCGGTCTTCCTTCTCTCGCCGGAGATGGTCCCATATAATAAATCATCTGATTCTTAATATCAAGTGGAAGCTCTTTTCCTTCTGAAAGCACTTCATCCATTCTTTTATGAGCAGCATCACGGGCGGTATAAATAACTCCCGTAAGATATACATAATCTCCTGCTCTTAAATCCTGTATTTCTTCCTTTGCTACTGGAACTGTAATATGTCTTTCCATATCCTTTTCCTTCCTGATTCTTTTTCTGTATTCTGCTGCGGCGTTTTTAACTGCTAACAGGAGTCTTATAATTCTCTTAAAATAATTTCAGCCAGTTTCTCAACTGTAAAGTCTACAAAACTAATGCACTGCTCTTTTCTCTCCGGAGAATTTTTTTCTTTTCCTCTTGTCAGCACACGACAGCAGGTTGCTCCGCAATGTTCTTTAAATGCGTCGTGAAACTCTTTCGTCAGCCGCTGGCATTTCAAAAAGGCTTCATCTCCAGGTGTTCTTCTTCCGAAAAAATAGCCGATGCACATGGTTGCTCCTGCAAGCGCACCACAAATACAGCCACCATCTCCGAGCCCCCACGGGAATCCGGATGACATAGCGATCGCATCATCTGACAGATCAAGATCAAAGCCCTTTTTAATCGCATAGATCACCGACTCTGAACAGGCGAACCCTTTCTGAAAAATCTCAACCGCATCTTTTCGCATTGCGTCTACGTCTACATTTGTATTCATAATTATCCTCTTTTCATTTCCTTTAAATATTACACATCCTCTCACCGGGCAGAAAACATTTGTAACATGCTTCATCTTCGCACGAGTACATATCTTCGGCACGGAAAGTCTTTTCAGAATCCCCCGGTAAATTAAATAGTGCGGATCACATGGCGGTTAACATGACAGCAAATATTTACAGCTACCGGAAGTCCGGCAATATGAGTCGGATAAGTGTTGACATTGACAGCCAGCGCGGTTGTACTTCCCCCAAGTCCGCCCGGTCCGATTCCAATCTTGTTGATCCGCTCCAGTAATTCTTCTTCCAGTTCTTTTACATATGGAATGTCTGAATGGCTTCCGACTTCTCTTGTAAGTGCTTCTTTTGCCATCAGTGCGCATTTTTCAAATGTGCCGCCGATTCCCACGCCGACAACCATCGGAGGACAGGCATTCGGGCCGGCATCTTTTACTGCCGTAAGAACTGCTTCCTTTACTCCTTCGATTCCGTCTGCCGGTTTCAGCATAAATACACGGCTCATATTTTCGCTTCCAAAGCCTTTTGGTGCGACCTTGATCTTCACCTGATCGCCCGGAACAATTTTATAATGAATGATTCCCGGTGTATTATCTTTTGTATTCTCTCTGAGAATCGGATCTTTCACAACGGATTTTCTCAGATATCCGTCAACATACCCCCGACGGATCCCTTCATTTACCGCATCTTCCAGGTTGCCGCCTTCGAAATGTACATCTTGTCCGATCTCAAGAAATACGACTGCCATTCCAGTATCTTGGCAGATTGGGATCATATCTTTTCCGGCGATCTTCAGATTATCCTGAAGCTGACTTAATATCTTTTTCCCCAGTGGTGACTTCTCTGTTGAAACTGCATTTTTCATCGCAATGTCCATATCTTTTGAAAGAAAATGGTTCGCTTCAATGCACATTTCTTTGATATTCTTTGAAATCTCTTCCACGTTCAATGTACGCATTGGTTTTTCCTCCTGCATTTCATAATCTGATTTTTATTATACTATGGTTTTTTTTCATCTGCAATGTAATCATCTTCAAATAAACCTGTATTACCTCAATTGTTAACCTTATAAAATTTTAAGTTGACATTCTTTCTTTTGCATGGTAAAGTGTGGAATGTATTTGATATTTTTTTACCAAGGAAGGTTTACTTATGATTTCTGAAATTGAAACAACTACAGATCCGGTGCTTTCACGAGAAGATGCGATTGCAATCCTGAATACACCGGACGAAGAACTCGATCAGCTCATTGCACAAGCTGAAAAACTGCGCAGAAAATATAAGGGCAATCATGTAAGTATTCATATTCTTACCAATGCCCGCAGCGGTAACTGCTCACAGGACTGCGCTTACTGTGCACAATCCTGTCGTTCAAAAGCCGATATCGACAAATATAAGTGGGTAGCTGATGAGAAGTTATATAAAGATAATGATTTTGTAAATGAACATCATCTTTCCAGACACTGCATCGGACTCAGCGGTATGAAATTCACCGACGAAGAGATCGAAGAACTGGCTTCTAAGATCCGCAAGATGAAGGAAGACGGAACCCACCTTTGCTGTTCCATCGGATTTCTTACTGAAAAACAGGCTCTAATGTTAAAAGAAGCCGGACTCGACCGGATCAACCACAACCTGAACAGCAGCCGGGCTTACTACAGTCACATCTGTTCTACCCATACTTTTGAGCAGCGCGTTCAGAATATCAAAATGCTTCAGAGACTTGGATTTGAAATCTGCAGTGGCGGAATCATTGGAATGGGCGAAAGCAAAGAGGATGTTGTTGATATGCTTCTGGAGCTTCGTGAGATCCAGCCGGAAGCTCTGCCGATCAACTTCCTGTTGCCAATTCCGGGAACTCCGCTCGGTGATGCCGATATTTCCGAACTCACAACTGAGTATTGCATGAAAGTTCTCTGCCTTGCAAGACTTCTGGTTCCGCAGTCAGATATCCGTTGTGCTGCCGGACGTGAGGTTTATTTTAAAGGTGAAGAAAAGAAGCTTCTCAGCGTTGTAGATTCCATCTTCGCTTCCGGTTATCTGACCGCAGATGGTCAGGGAATCAAAGATACGATCCGGACGATTACGGATGCCGGTTTTACATACGAGATCGAATCTGCTTAATTTATTGACACACCGAACATTATTAACATTCTAAAAGGAGAATACTTAACATGGCTCAGGGAAACACTCAGACACTTAGAACTACCAATACTTACGCAATGGCTGTCACCGCTCTTATGACCGCTGTCACCTGCATTCTTGCACCGCTTTCCATACCGATCGGACCGGTACCGATTTCACTTACCAACTTTGCAATTTATCTTTCTCTCTATCTTCTGGATTGGAAGAAAGGAACGATCAGCTATATCCTTTATCTTCTTCTCGGACTTGTGGGACTTCCTGTATTTTCCGGATTCACCGGAGGAATCGGAAAGCTTGCCGGACCAACTGGCGGATATATCATTGGTTTCATCCCAATGGCAATCATTGCCGGTATTGTAATTAACAAATTCAGCCAGAGATGGATCCAGATTCTTGGAATGATCGTTGGAACTGCAATCTGCTATGCATTCGGAACTGCATGGTTCTGCATTCAGGCAGGTTACACTGTATCTGCTGCCCTTGCAGTATGTGTCATTCCATTTATCCCGGCGGACCTGATCAAGATGGTGATTGCCATGATCATCGGACCTGAAATCCGCAAAAGACTCGGAGCTGTTGCACAGTAAGATGCACGGCGTCTGCCAGAATATTTGAAGTCTGGCAAAATAATAATTTAGCCCCCTCTACAAAGTCCGGAAAGCCTGTTTGCTGCAGCGTTTCCGGGCTTCTTTGTTTTTTTAATCCGGCTTTTACCAGAGCAAACGCAAGCCATGCCATAACATTTCTTTCCATGCAGCCTCACAAAACAAAGCAAGAGACCAGACAAGGCATTTGCATATTCCCTGTCCAGTCTCTTTATGATTTATCCTGCTTCTGTATTTCTACTTTCGCTCAGATCTTTATTCTTCTGTCTGCTCTTCTACAACCGTCTCAGCAGTTGCTTCTGTATTTGCTTCTTCTGCAGTCTCTTCTGCGTTCTCCTCCAGTTCACCTGAAGCCCTGCGTACCTTTGCGATACTTGCAACTTCTTCGTGTTCCTTCAGATTGATCAGTTTAACACCGGATGTGATTCTTCCGAGTACGGAAATCCCCGCACATTCCATACGGATCACGATACCATCTGTGTTGATGATCATAATCTCATCATCCGGACCTACTGCCTTTGCACCGACTACATTTCCGGTCTTCTCTGTGATCTTATAGCATTTCACGCCTTTTCCACCACGGTTCTGGGCTGTGAATTCTTCCATGCGGGTTCTCTTGCCCATACCCTTTTCAGATACGATCAGAAGCTCTTCACCCTGCGCATCAAGCTGCATTGCAACAACTTCATCACGGTCACTTAAATTCATACCACGAACGCCCATAGAGGTCCTTCCGGTTGAACGTACATCAGATTCATGGAAACGGATGCATTGACCATACTGCGTAACGAGAATAACATCTCTTTCGTCATCCGTAATCTTAACTTCGATCAGTTCATCATCCTCGCGGAGTGTGATCGCAGCAAGTCCAGTCTTTCTTACATTTGCGTAATCCAGGATCGGAGTCTTCTTAACAAGACCTTTCTTGGTTGCCATGAACAGATAGTCGCCTTCCTTGAATTCCTTGATCGGAATCATTGCTGTGATCTTCTCATCCGGCTGAAGCTGAAGGATGTTGATAATTGCTGTACCACGGGATGTTCTTCCTGCTTCCGGAATCTCATATCCCTTCAGGCGATAGCAGCGTCCGGTATTGGTAAAGAACATAATATACTGGTGAGTATTGGTCATGAACAGCTCTTCTACATAGTCTTCATCCAGAGTCTGCATACCCTTGATACCCTTTCCGCCACGGTTCTGGCTCTTGAAGGTATCATTGCTCATTCTCTTGATATAGCCCATCTTAGTCATGGTGATCACCACATCTTCTCTCGGGATCAGATCCTCTGTAGAAATGTCGTATTCATCAAATCCGATGGCTGTTCTTCTGTCATCTCCGTATTTTTCAGAGATCACAAGGATTTCTTTCTTAATTACGCCAAGCAGAAGCTTTCTGTCTGCGAGGATCGCCTTGTACTCTGCGATCTTCTTCTCAAGCTCTGCATACTCTGTTTCCAGCTTCTCTCTTTCCAGACCGGTCAGAGCTCTCAGACGCATATCCACGATAGCCTGGGACTGTGCATCACTTAAGTTAAAGCGGCTCATCAACTCTGCTTTCGCAATCTGTACGGTCTTGGATCCACGGATGATCTTAATAACCTCATCAATGTTATCCAGGGCGATCAGCAGACCTTCCAAGATGTGTGCACGTTCTTCTGCCTTATTCAGCTCGTATTTGGTACGTCTGGTCACAACGTCTTCCTGATGTTTCAGATAATGGTTCAGGATTTCCAGAAGGCTCATAACCTTCGGTTCATTATTGACCAATGCAAGCATGATCACACCAAATGTATCCTGCAGCTGTGTATGCTTGTAAAGCTGGTTCAGAACGACATTCGGGTTCACATCTCTTCTCAATTCGATGCAGACACGCATACCTTCACGGCTTGACTGGTCGCTCAGGTCTGTGATTCCATCAATCTTCTTATCTCTTACAAGCTCCGCGATCTTCTCGATCAGGCGGGCTTTGTTGACCATATACGGAAGCTCGGTTACTACGATTCTGTGCTTTCCATTCTGCATTGGCTCGATATTGGATACCGCACGCACACGGATCTTTCCACGTCCTGTGCGGTAAGCCTCTTCGATTCCTCTTGTTCCAAGGATCGTTGCTCCCGTCGGGAAATCAGGTCCTTTGATGATCTCCATGATCTCTTCGATCGTGGTCTCATCTTTATCTTCAATCTGGTCATCAATAATTTTCACAACCGCACCGATGACTTCTCTTAAGTTGTGCGGTGGAATATTGGTTGCCATACCTACCGCGATACCGGAGGTTCCGTTTACCAGAAGGTTCGGGAATCTTGACGGAAGTATGGTCGGTTCTTTTTCTGTCTCGTCAAAATTCGGTGCAAAATCAACGGTATCTTTATTGATATCCGCTGTCATTTCCATCGAAATCTTACTAAGTCTTGCCTCGGTATATCGCATTGCGGCAGCACCGTCGCCGTCCACAGAACCGAAGTTACCGTGACCGTCTACAAGAATGTAACGGGTAGACCAGTCCTGTGCCATATTAACGAGGGCTCCGTAAATAGAACTGTCACCATGCGGGTGATATTTACCCATGGTATCACCGACGATACGCGCGCATTTACGGTGCGGCTTGTCAGGACCGTTGTTCAACTCGATCATCGAATAAAGAATACGTCTCTGAACAGGTTTCAGACCGTCTCTTACATCCGGAAGCGCACGAGAAGCAATAACACTCATGGCATAATCGATATAGAACTCTTCCATGGTTTTTTTCATATCCACTTCATGAACTTTATCAAAAATATTATCTTCCATTGGTATTCTCCTATATATCTAAGTTCTTAACAAATTTTGCATTCTCTTCGATAAATTCTCGTCTTGGTTCTACTTTATCTCCCATCAGGGTTGTAAAGGTAAGATCCAGTTCGGAAGATGTCTCATCGTCCATTGTCACTCTTCTTAAGATTCGATGCTGCGGATCCATTGTGGTATCCCATAACTGCTCTGCGTCCATCTCACCCAGACCTTTGTATCGCTGAATCTTATTGTTCTGATCACGTCCGACTTCGCTGATGATCTTCGCCAGTTCTTCATCGCTGTATGCATACCAGACTTTCTTGTTCTTCTCCAGCTTGTAAAGCGGCGGCTGAGCCAGATATACATAGCCCTGTTTGATCAGCTCCGGCATAAAACGATAGAGAAATGTCAGAAGCAGTGTACTGATATGTGCTCCATCAACGTCGGCATCGGTCATGATGATGATCTTGTGATATCTCAGTTTGGAAATATCGAAATCATCATGGATTCCTGTACCGAATGCAGTGATCATTGCCTTGATCTCGGCATTACCGTAGATCTTATCCAGTCTTGCCTTCTCTACATTCAGGATCTTTCCACGAAGTGGCAGGATCGCCTGGGTCGCTCTGTCACGGGCTGTCTTTGCAGAACCTCCCGCAGAGTCTCCCTCTACGATGTAGATCTCACACTTGGATGGATCCTTGTCTGAACAGTCTGCAAGCTTTCCAGGCAGTGACATGCCTTCCAGTGCGGATTTTCTTCTGGTAAGATCTCTCGCCTTTCTGGCCGCCTCTCTTGCTCTCTGCGCCATAACCGACTTCTCAACAATTGATTTTCCAATAGCAGGATTCTGTTCAAGGAAGATCTGAAGCTGGCTGCTGACGATACTGTCAACCGCACCTCTCGCTTCACTGTTACCGAGCTTCTGCTTGGTCTGTCCTTCAAACTGAGGATCCTCGATCTTAACACTGATAATCGCTGTAAGACCTTCCCTGATATCCTCACCGGAAAGATTCGGCTCACTGTCTTTTAATAATTTGTTCTTTCTCGCATAGTCGTTAAAGGTCTTTGTGATCGCATTTCTGAATCCGACCACATGGGTCCCACCTTCCGGTGTTGTGATATTATTTACAAAACCATAGGTGTTATCTGTATAAGAATCATTGTGCTGCATTGCAACTTCAACTTCTACATTATCTTTTGTTCCTTCACAGTAGATGATCTGCTCGTAAAGCGGAGTCTTACTGCGATTTAAGTACTGAACGAACTCCTTGATACCGCCTTCATAGTGGAACACTCTTTCCTTCGGTTCTTCATCCCGGAGATCAGTCAGGCTGATGCGAAGTCCCTTGGTAAGGAACGCCATCTCACGGAATCTCTGTTTTAACGTATCATAATCAAATACTGTATCTTCGAAAATAGTTTCATCCGGAAGGAAGGTTACCTTTGTTCCTGTCTTCTCCGGATCACATTCGTCTACAACCTTCAGCTTGTAAACAACATGTCCTTTTTCATATCTCTGTCTGTACACCTTCCCTTCGTGGCAGATCTCAACCTCAAGCCAGTCAGAAAGCGCATTTACAACGGAAGCTCCTACACCGTGAAGTCCACCGGATACCTTGTATCCTCCACCGCCGAATTTACCGCCGGCATGAAGCACGGTAAATACAACCTCTACCGCAGGGAGTCCCGCTTTGTGGTTGATCCCCACCGGAATACCACGTCCGTTATCTATAACCGTAATTGAATTATCCGGATTGATGAACACCTGGATATGATCACAGTATCCTGCAAGCGCTTCATCCACCGAGTTGTCAACGATCTCATAGACAAGATGGTGAAGTCCTCTTGAAGATGTACTGCCGATATACATACCAGGTCTCTTTCTTACTGCTTCCAGCCCCTCCAGTATCTGGATTTGGTCTGCTCCATATTCTGCACTCATATTGATCCTCCTAATTCTCTTTTGATACATGTCCGTTCTGAACATGGAATACTTTATTTATTGAAAATCGATGATTGACAAACTCGTCAAGTCCCGTACAGGTGATCAGAGTCTGTATATCATGAATACTGTCCAGTAAATAGTTTTGCCTGTGTTTGTCAAGTTCAGACAATACATCGTCAAGCAGCAGCACCGGCGTATCCTTTATGATCTGCCGTACCAGCTCGATCTCAGACAGTTTCAGCGAAAGTGCCGCTGTCCTCTGCTGCCCCTGCGATCCGAATCTGCGGATGTCGATCCCACCTGCCATAAAACAGATATCATCCCGATGAGGTCCCACCGAGGTACTCTTCATCCTGATATCGCGCTCCCTGTTCTTCTCAAGCGCCGCCTCAAGCGAAAGTGCTCCGCATCCAGGTTCATACGAAAGGCCGATCCTTTCCCTGCCTCCCGTCAGTTTATGGTGAATGTCTCCGATTATCGCATTGACCTCCTCGATAAACCGGAGCCTTCTCTGAATAATCTTTTCTCCATACTGAACCAGCTGCATATCCCATACATCCAGTGTGTCCAGTATATCATCTCTGTAATAGGCATCCTTCAGCAGACGGTTCCGCTGATTGAGTGTGCGGTTATAATTTGCCAGGTCACTAAGATACACCTTATCAAGCTGTGAAAGCTCCAGGTCCATGAACCTTCTCCTCTCCGCCGGACCATTTTTAATAATGTTCAGATCCTCCGGCGAGAAAAACACAAAATTCGTCAGACCGAAAAGCTCACTCGCCCTCCGGATCGGGACCTTGTTAATCGCAATCCCTTTCGGACTGTTCTTCTTCAGGTGCATATCGATCTGCCATGGAACGCCATTTTTCTCAATGACAGTCTCAATATGAGCCTCATCCTGCCCGAATCGGATCAGATCCCGGTCCTTCGTCCCCCTATGAGACTTCGTGGTTCCCGACAAATACACCCCTTCCAGGATATTCGTCTTGCCCTGCGCATTATCACCGTAAAAAATATTCGTGGCATGATCAAATTCAATATTCAATATTTCATAATTTCTGTAATCTTTTAATTTTAATGATTTGATAATCATACCTGTGCCAGCCTATTTTTCAATCTTGATCTCTTCTCCGTTAAATGTAACAACGTCGCCGTCATATAATTTTTTACCACGTCTGGTATCTACTTCTCCATTAACTTTTACCAGACCTTCTGTAATGACTTCCTTGGCTTCCACACCGGATCCTACAAGACCTGCTGCTTTCAGTGCCTGACCAAGCTTGATAAATTCATCTCTGAGTTTGATTGTCTCCATATTTTTTGTCCTCTCTAAATTCCTATACTGCTCCACTGAAGTTCACCGGAAGAATCAGGTATACATAGCTTTCTCCTTCATCCTTGATAAAGCAAGGAGCCTTTGCATTCATAAAGTAAAGATCTGCTTCTTCGTCATCAATGACACGAAGTGCGTCAATGAGGAACTTCGGATTGAAGCCGATCAAGAGGTCTTTTCCCTCTTTGGTGATCATAATCTCTTCATCCATCGTACCCTTCTCTGACTTGATCTTAAGTTCCATCATTTCATCCTGAATGTTGATGATGATCGGCTTCTTATCACCTTCTTTTACAAGAAGAGTTGCACGGTCAATACAGTTCAGGAGTTCTCTTTTATTGATTCTTACCTTTGTCTCATAATCATTGGACAGCATCTGCTCGATACGGAAATATTCTCCTTCAATCAGTCTGGATACTACAACGGTATCATCAAATTCAAATACAATGTGGTTGGCTGTGAAATACAGTCTCACTTCGCTGTCTGCTTCACCTGAAAGGATCTTGCTGACTTCGATCAGGGTCTTTCCCGGAACCACGATCTTCTTCGGTTCATAAGATTCCTTCAGCTCGATCTTGCGGATGGAAATACGGTGTCCGTCAAGGGATACCACTTTCAGAATATCCCCGTTCATATCGAAGAGTTCTCCTGTCATCAGTTTGTTGCTGTCGTTGTCTGCAATTGAGAAAATGGTCTGGCGGATCACTTCTTTCAGTGTGAACTGGGAAATGGAAACCGGATTTTCTCTCTCAATATACGGCAGATAAGAAAAATCTTCACCGGATTTACCGGAAATATTGAATTTTGCTTTTTCACAGGTAATGAGCGTCTGAAAGTTCACTCCACTTTCAATCACGATTTCATTATCAGGAAGCTTTCTTACGATATCTGAGAAAATCCTCGCATCCAGTGCGATCATTCCCTTCTCATCGATCTGCCCTCTGATCACAGTCTCGATCCCAAGCTCCATATCGTTCGCTGTAAGTTTGATAATATCTGTAGTTGCATCTATCAGAATGCATTCCAGGATCGGCATGGTTGTCTTTGTCGGAACAGCCTTTGATACAATGCTGACCCCTTTCACAAGATCTGATTTAAGACATCTGATTTTCATAATGTGTAAAACTCCTTTCGACGCGCAAAATATATATTTATATAAAACAAATCCGTAGTTATCTTAGTAGTGTCTGTTGAATTGTGGACAAGTACTTTAAGGCCTTGATCCAAAAGGATTTAAGGCTTTGACAAGTCCATGGACAGTTCTTTTTCTTCCCTGGCAGATCATGGAAAACTTTTCTACAGCGGGCTGATTTTCTTCTGAATGATCTCGATCGTATTTCTCAAAGTCTCATCTTTTTCCACATCCCGGGCAATCTTGTCCACACCGTGGTTCACAGTGGAATGGTCACGCCCTCCGAGCAGATCACCGATACTTTGAAGAGACGCATCCGTCATCTGCCTGCACAGGTACATCACGATCTGTCTGGCTCCGGCCGTTCTTGCATTTCTCCGACTCCCCTTAAGTTCAGAGACGGAAACATTAAAATGATCGGAGACAACATCCAGAACCAGCTCCGGCGTCACCTTGTGGCTTTCGTCCGGTGCGATCATATCCTTCAGTGCCTCTGCCGCCAGAGAAACATCAAAGTTCTTTCTTCCACCGATCCGGTATAATGCGATCAGCTTGTTAAGTGAGCCTTCCAGTTCCCGGATATTGGTCTTGATGTTCATCGCAATATACTGGATCACCTCATCCGGAATCTGATATCTTTCCAGTTGGTCCAGTTCTATTTTCTTATAAAGAATCGCCATACGTGTCTCGTAATCCGGCACCGAAATATCTGCGATCAGTCCCCATTCAAATCTTGTCCGCAGACGCGCCTCCAGTGTCGTCATATCCTTTGGCGGTTTGTCGCTGGAAATGACGATCTGCTTTCCGGCATTGTGCAGATGATTGAACGTATGGAAAAATTCTTCCTGTGTACTTTCTTTGCCGATAATGAATTGTACGTCATCGATCAGAAGTACGTCATTATTGCGGTACTTATCGCGGAATGCATTCATCGCCAGATCGTTGCCGGTCTTTCCGTTGCGGATCGCCGTGATCAGGTCATTGGTAAATGTCTCACTTGTCACATACAGGACTTTCTTCGATGGTTCCCGGTCCAGTATGTAGTGTGCGATCGAATGCATCAGATGGGTCTTGCCAAGTCCTACCCCACCATATAAAAACAGAGGATTGTAAACCTCACCGGGAGATTCGGCAACTGCCAGTGATGCGGCATGTGCAAAATTATTATTCCCTCCTACCACAAAGGTATCAAACGTATACTTCGGATTCAGATTCGCTTTTTCAGCTATCGGGCTTACCTCTTTATGCTTATGTGTCTTCTCTTTTACGGGCGCAGTCTTCTCCAGATATCTGCGCTGCTGCTCGCGCGGCAGATCTCTGGGAATAAACTTAATCTGATACTCTGTCCCGGTAACTTCCGCGATGCATACTTTAAGCGGAAGAAGATATTTATTCTGAATGTGTTCGATGCTCGCCTTAAAATTAACGGTAAGATACAGAGTGTTGCCTCTGATCTCATATACCTCCAGCGGGCGTATCCACGTTTCAAAAGAAATGTTCGATAGAAAATATTCTACTTTTAGCTTTTGAATGATCTCTTCCCATTTTTCTTTTATGACGTCCATATTCCTGCCCCATTCATCTTCAAAATAAGCATAATCATACTCTTATATTCTACCTTAAAACGATTTCAGAATCAATCAAAAACCATAAACTTATTCATAATTTCCTTAAAATAAGGGTCGAAACTTTATTAAAACTGCTTGACGGAGACAGCTTTTTTGATTATAATGAAGTACGATGTCTTAAAAACGTAAATAAGCTTCTATTCATATAAGAAGGAATCGATAGGAGGTGGATATCAATGAAGATGACATTCCAGCCAAAGAAACGTTCCAGAGCGAAAGTTCATGGATTCAGAGCAAGAATGGCCACAGCAGGTGGAAGAAAAGTTCTTGCAGCAAGAAGAGCAAAAGGAAGAAAAGTATTATCAGCATAGGTCACATATATGTGGCCTTTTCTTCTATGCAAATTTATGTAAATCGGGAGAATAAAGTATGAAATTTTCCGAATCATTGAAGAAAAACAGGGATTTCCAGTCTGTATACAGAAAGGGAAAACCTTATGGCAACAAGTACCTTGTAATGTATCTCCTGGCGAATGATCTCGGACGCAACCGCGTCGGAATTTCCGTCAGCAAAAAAGTTGGGAACAGCATCATAAGACATCATTTAACAAGGCTGATCCGTGAGAGTTACAGGTTACACGAAGAACAGTTCCAATGTGGATATGATATCGTGATCATCGCAAGGACGACCGCCAAAGACCGGTCATACCATGAGATTGAAAGCGCTCTCATCCATCTGGGCAAACTTCATCACATTTATTCGGACTGCAATTAGCCAGTTCAGTATATCGAGAAGACGGATATACACTACGAGGCACTGAAATTATGAAAAAGATATTATTATATTTGATTCGTTTTTACAGAAAATATTTATCACCTATGAAGGTATATACCCACTGTATTTACATTCCAACCTGCTCAGAATATGCGCTGGAGGCGATTGAAAAATACGGGGCGTTTAAAGGAGGCCTTCTGACCGTATGGAGAATCCTCAGATGCAATCCATTCGCCAAAGGTGGATATGATCCGGTGCCTTAAACCTATAGGCCGTCCAAATACCGGGACGGAAATGTTTATGGAGGAAAGGTTATGACAGGAATTTTAATGACACAGGTCAGCACACCAATCATCGGACAGGCTGCCTGGCTGCTCGGTAAGATCATGGATGGTATTTACCGGGTAATGGATTTAATCGGCATTCACAACCTGGGTGTATGTATTATTCTTTTGACAATTGTCATCTACACTTTACTGATGCCGCTCACCATCAAGCAACAGAAATTTTCCAAGATGTCCGCTGCAATGAACCCTGAGCTCCAGAAGGTTCAGCAGAAGTACAAAGGAAAAAATGATCAGGCTTCCATGCAGAAGATGCAGGAAGAAACACAAT
The DNA here is from genome assembly GCF_027674365.1 of Coprococcus sp. AM11-30B. NCBI lineage: Bacteria > Bacillati > Bacillota > Clostridia > Lachnospirales > Lachnospiraceae > Coprococcus > Coprococcus sp. AM11-30B. The sequence goes on from NZ_JAQDVB010000016.1 coordinate 15,178, forward strand.
TGGTTTATGAAAAATACGGAGTATCACCGACCGGCGGATGCTTAAGTATGTTTATCCAGTTCCCAATTCTCTGGGCAATGTACTATGTAATCCGCAACATCCCTGCTTATGTTGGGCAGGTTAAAGCGGTATACACACCGCTTCTTACCTCTATCATGGCACAGGATGGATGGCAGAAGGTCATGGAAAAGATCGGCGAAGCAAAACCGATCCTTATGTCCGCCTCCAAATATGATTACTCTGATAAAAACGTACTGATCGACGTACTGTACAAATTCCAGACTTCAACCTGGGAAACTCTCGGCAAGAAGCTTCCGGATCTGCAGCCTACGATCGACAGCACCGTCGATACATTAAAGTCCATGAATAACTTCCTTGGACTTAACATTGCGGAAACTCCTATGAACCTCATTAGCAACGGTGTAAAAGCCGGCGCATGGGGAATTGTGATCATGGCAGTGCTGATTCCTGTCCTTTCAGGACTTTCCCAGTACCTGAGCGTGAAGCTTTCTCAGCAGACAACTGCAGTTACGAACAATCCGCAGGCTGACCAGATGGCTTCAACCATGAAGACAATGAACGTTACCCTTCCTCTTGTATCTGTATTTATGTGTTTCACATTACCTACAGGTCTTGGAATCTACTGGGTTGCAAGTGCCGTTGTCCGTATGGTACAGCAGTTCTTTATCAACAAACATCTGAATAAGATTCCGATGGATGAACTGATCAAAGAGAATATGGAAAATGCTGCTAAAAAACGCAAGAACAAAAACGAAGTGGATGCAAGCAATGTAAACAAAATGGCTCATAAGAACGTGAAAAACATTCATGAGCCGGTAAGAACAGCTGCTCAGACAAAAGAACTTGAAGAAAAGCTTGAAGAAGCCAAGAAGAAAAATGAAAATGCAAAGGCAGGAAGTCTTGCAGACAAAGCAAACCTTGTAAAGCGCTTTAACGAAGGCCAGAAATAGGGGGACAAGTCAAATGAATGAGATTACAGTATCAGCAAAAACTTTAGACGATGCCATCACAGAAGCTTCTATCCAGCTCGGCGTAGCAAGTGATCAGATGGAATATGACGTGATTGAAAAAGGAAGTGCAGGCTTCCTCGGAATCGGAAGCCGTCAGGCAGTTATCCGTGCCCGTATCAAAAAAACTGTAACAGAAGAAATCAAAGCCGAAGAAATCAAACCGGAAGAGATCAAAAAAGAATTCAAGAAGGATTTCCGAAAAGACCGCAAGGAATTCGTTGGACACAAAGAACGTAAAGAGTACAAAGAACACAAAGAATACAAAAAAGATTCGAAAAAGGACTTCAAAAAAGAGCCTAAGAAAGAATTTGTAAAAGAAAACAAAACAGAAACAGCCTCTGCCGTAACAGCAGCAGCTCCGGTTTATGAAGAAAAGAAAGAACTTCATGTAGCCGTTGTAACAGAAGCGACACAGAAGATCTGTGAAAAATTCTTACAGGAAGTTCTTCAGGCAATGGGAATGGGCGAAGTAACTATCGTATCCTCCATTGATGAAGAAGGTGCTCTTGCAATTGAGATGAGCGGTGACAACATGGGTATCCTGATCGGTAAGCGTGGACAGACATTGGATTCTCTCCAGTACCTCACCAACCGTGTAGCCAACAAGTCACAGGATGGTTATGTACGTGTCAAACTCGACACAGAAGACTACCGCAAGAGAAGAAAACAGACTCTTGAAAATCTCGCAAAGAATATCGCTTACAAAGTAAAACGAAGCAGAAAGCCGATCTCACTGGAGCCGATGAATCCTTATGAAAGAAGAATCATCCATTCCGCTCTGCAGGCTGATGACAGAGTTTCTACCCACAGCGAGGGCGAAGAACCATACAGACGTGTTGTTGTAACACCGAACCGCCGTTAAACAGTAACGCAAATTGGTTGCATACACCGTTATAACTGAATCATTCACAGTAAACCGCAGTCATTTAATGGCTGCGGTTTTTTTACTGTTCACTCCCGTGTCAATCACTACGCTGATTGGCACGGAGGATGCACGTTTTATCTTAAATGGCATCTCGCCCATCGCCAAAGGCGATTTAAAATGGCGAGATGCGTTGCTGGTCACAGGTACTGTGAACAGTAACGCGGTTTTTTTCTACTCTTCACAATAGGCACTTCCATTTTGACAGCTTTCGGGGTAAAATGATAACATCGCATTTATTACAAAAGTATAGAAGGAAGCAATAAAATGGGATTTAAAACAGACACAATCGCAGCAATCTCCACAGCAATGACTAATTCCGGAATCGGAATCGTGCGTCTCAGCGGAGAAGATGCGTTTTCTATTATTGACAAAATTTACAAAGGCAAAAGCCCGAAGCTTCTGTCCGAACAAAAAAGTCATACCATTCACTATGGCTATATCATGGACGGAGAGCAGACGATTGATGAAGTGCTGGTTCTTTTAATGCGTGGGCCGCACAGCTACACCGGTGAAGATACTGTGGAAATCGACTGTCACGGCGGTGTATTTGTCACAAGAAAGATACTTGAAACCGTGATCAAATACGGTGCAAGACCTGCTGAACCGGGTGAATTTTCCAAAAGGGCTTTTCTGAACGGCCGAATGGATCTGTCACAGGCCGAAGCCGTGATCGATATCATCAGCTCCAAGAATGACTATGCACTACAAAGCTCGGTAAACCAGTTGAAAGGCTCTGTCCACAATAAGATTAAAGAAATCCGTGAAGTAATCCTTTACCATACCGCTTTTATCGAAAGTGCACTTGATGATCCAGAGCATATCAGCGTAGACGGATATGGTGACAGTCTCCTGGGCATCGTAAAGGATCTGCAGCAGAAAATCCAGTGTCTTCTGGATACTGCCGATGACGGACGTATCATCAAAGAAGGCATCAAGACGGTTATCGTCGGGAAACCGAACGCCGGGAAATCCTCTCTGATGAACGTTCTGGTAGGCGAAGAAAAGGCAATCGTAACCGAGATTGCCGGAACCACAAGAGATGTTCTGGAGGAAAATATCCAGCTTCAGGGCGTTTCTTTAAACATCATGGATACCGCCGGAATCCGCGATACCTCTGATATCGTAGAGAAGATCGGTGTGGATAAAGCAAAAGAAAATGCAGAAAAAGCCGATCTGATCATCTATGTGGTCGATGCATCCAGACCTCTTGATGAAAATGATCACGAGATCATCGAGATGATCCGGGATAAGAAAGCTGTGATACTACTGAATAAGAGTGACTTATCCACAGTTGTTGATAAAAAGGCATTAGAAACGTTGATAACTAAGCCAATGATCGATATTTCCGCAAAAGAGGAGACTGGGATCCATGAACTGGAATCTACTTTAAAAGAGATGTTTTATCACGGTGATATCTCATTTAACGATGAGGTTTATATCACCAATATCCGACACAAAACAGCTCTTGCCGATGCACTTTCCAGCCTGAAAAAGGTAGAAGAGAGCATCGAAAACCAGATGCCGGAAGACTTTTTCACAATTGACTTAATGGATGCATATGAATCTCTGGGAAGCATTACCGGAGAGACGATAGGAGAAGATTTAGTAAATGAAATATTCAGCAAATTCTGTATGGGAAAATAAAGACGCATACGACATCGTTGTAGTTGGTGCGGGACATGCCGGCTGCGAAGCTGCCCTTGCCTGCGCAAGACTCGGTCTGAAAACGATTGTTTTCACCGTAAGTGTAGAAAGTATCGCCATGATGCCATGCAACCCGAATATCGGCGGTACCTCAAAGGGGCATCTGGTACGTGAGCTGGATGCGCTCGGCGGTGAAATGGGAAAGAACATCGACAAGACATTTATTCAGTCAAAGATGCTGAATAAATCTAAAGGGCCTGCCGTTCATTCCCTGCGCGCCCAGGCAGATAAGAACAAATACAGCAATACCATGCGACAGACGCTGGAAAACCAGGAGAACCTGGAGATCCGGCAAGGTGAAGTCGTCAATATCCTTGTGGAAGATGGTTCTGTAACGGGCGTTCAGACCTATTCTGGTGCTATATACCGCTGCAAGGCCGTTGTACTGTGTACCGGAACCTACCTGAAGGCAAGATGCATTTACGGTGATGTCAGCACGCATACCGGTCCAAACGGGCTGCAGGCAGCAAATTATCTGACCGACTGTCTGAAGGAGCTTGGTATTAAGATGTACCGCTTCAAAACCGGTACACCGGCACGTATCGACAAGCGCAGCATTGATTTCAGCAAAATGGAAGAGCAATTCGGCGACGAGAGGGTCGTACCTTTTTCGTTCACAACGGATCCAGAAGATGTGCAGATTGAGCAGGCTTCCTGCTGGCTTACCTATACCAATCCTACAACCCATGAGATCATCCGTAAAAACCTGGATCGTTCCCCACTTTATTCCGGTATGATCGAAGGCACCGGACCACGCTATTGTCCGTCTATCGAGGACAAAATTGTAAAATTTGCCGATAAAGAACGGCATCAGGTGTTCATTGAACCAGAAGGTCTGGAAACCAATGAAATGTACATCGGCGGAATGTCAAGTTCACTTCCAGAGGATGTTCAATATGAAATGTACAGAAGTGTGCCTGGTCTTGAACACGCAAAAATAGTTAAAAATGCTTACGCAATTGAATATGACTGTATCGATGCAAGGCAGCTTCATCCGACACTTGAGTTCAAATCTATTCATGGTTTGTTCAGCGGTGGTCAGTTCAACGGAAGTTCGGGATATGAAGAAGCAGCCGCTCAGGGACTTATTGCCGGAATCAATGCCGCACTGGAGGTCCTTGGAAGAGAACAGTTAATTTTAGACCGTTCCCAGGCTTATATCGGTGTTCTGATCGATGATCTGGTTACAAAAGAAAGCCACGAACCATATCGTATGATGACTTCACGTGCCGAATACCGGTTACTCCTGCGCCAGGACAACGCCGATCAGAGACTAACCGAAATAGGGCACAAAATAGGGCTTATTTCAGACGAGAGATACCAGATGTTGTTAGACAAAGAAGAAATCATCCGCAAGGAGATCCACAGGCTCGAGCATACCAACGTTGGAACTTCCCAGGAAATCACGGATTTTCTCACAAATTGCGGCAGTACGCCTCTTACTTCAGGATCTACACTTGCTGAGCTTATTAAGCGTCCTGAGCTGAATTATGAGCTTCTCGAACCTATCGACCATATGCGAACAGAACGCTTCAGCCGAGAGATTGTGGAACAAATTGATATCAACATCAAATATGAAGGCTATATCAAGCGCCAGTTAAAACAGGTAGAACAGTTTAAAAAGCTTGAAACCAGGAAAATACCGGCAGATATCGATTACGATGCTGTTCCGAGCCTGCGAATCGAAGCTGTGCAGAAATTAAAGCAGTTCCGACCGCTTTCCATCGGTCAGGCATCCCGTATTTCCGGTGTCTCACCTGCCGATATTTCTGTATTACTGGTATATCTAGGACATTAGACCACCAGATAACCAGACCTGTATTTTGATCTTTTTTGGGATATTACAGAATCCATTATTTCTGGTTTCTGTTTTTCCCTTTATATAGATGTGTACTTTTGAGGGCATCACCCAAAAAGTACACATCTATTTTCAAAGAAATGGTTTTATCGTGTACTTTATAGGGCAAAAAGTATGTTTTTCATCTTTTCGTATACCTTTTAGGTGCATGATTGTATTTTTTTTAAAACATTATCACTTTATCGTGTACCTTTAAGGTGCTATCTTCTCAGAAATTGTGTACCTATTTGGTGCAAAACAGTGTAAATTACTGTTTATTTTCCGCAAAGATGTGTACTTTTAGGGGAAAAAGGAGCAATATGAGTAAAAAATTTGAGCAACAGCTTGCAGAATTAGGTATCACATTAACGCAGACCCAGTTTAATCAGTTTGATAAATATTACGAAATGCTGGTGGAATGGAACAAGGTTATGAATCTCACCGGTATCACCGAGTACGAAGAAGTAAACGAAAAACATTTTGTCGACAGCCTTGCATTAGTAAAGGCCCTGGATATCAGTAAAGTTCAAACCGTGATCGATATAGGAACAGGCGCTGGATTCCCCGGAATTCCTTTAAAAATCGCCTTTCCGCACCTGAAAATCACGTTGCTTGACTCTTTAAATAAGAGAATCCGTTTCCTTGACAGTGTAATTGAAGAGTTAAATCTTACGGATATCCATACAATCCACGGCAGAGCAGAAGATTTTGCCCGTCAGGCAGACTACAGGGAACAGTTTGACCTCTGTGTTTCACGTGCAGTGGCCAATTTATCTACATTATCCGAATACTGCCTCCCTTATGTAAAAGTTGGTGGATTCTTTGTTTCTTACAAATCCGGTGATATTGTCGATGAACTTTCCGCTGCAAAAACCGCAGTACATGTCCTTGGAGGTACACAAAATAAACCAGTTGTATTCCAGCTTCCAGGCAGTGATATTAGCCGTTCATTTGTAAAGATCAAAAAAATCAAGCCTACCGGGAAGAAGTTTCCTCGAAAAGCAGGACTTCCTTCCAAAGAACCTATCCACGGATAAACAGCTATACATACCTGTAGTCTGTATATGCCGCAATGGAAATTGAACTTTTTTTCTTTACCTTGAACTTCTGCTATTAGTTCTTTTTATAATAGTTCAATTTTAATTGTTATAGTTTATTCTATTTTGTATTTTTGATAGTTCAATTTTTTGTATGCATTGAAAATGTATTTTTATTTTTTTGTATGCAGTTCTGCCAGAAATTTGTTTTCCTATTTCATTTCAAAAAGCGGGTAAGTTCAATTTTTTACCCGCTTAAAATCTGATTTTTTATTTTCATTTAGCTTGATTATTTCTACAAAAAGCCCAATAATCATCCTTCTGTTTTGTTTTTCAGAGAAAGACAATTTCCATAGAAATTCCCAGAGTTGCATGTCGGTTTTCATGGTGTTCATGAGTAGAATAAGTACCAGTTAAGTACCAGTTCTGTTTGCTATTAGATAATCGCAAAAGTTGATCAAGAGCCATATATAGCCAAATGCGGGATGTACATTTCGGTGTACATCCCGCATTTGGCTATAATGTGTACTTGAAAGTACTTTATATTATTCAGCAGAGAAAAGGATATCCAGCTGTTCTGCGAATCCTTCCGGTTGTTCAATTTGTGGAAGATGTTTCGTATCCTTTATACACATGCATTCTATAGCAGGCACATGCTTCTGATATTGTTTAGCAATCTCAATACTGTTTTCATCATATTGTCCAGAGATAATGCAGATACTATTTGTCGCCTTGCGAATGCAATGATAAATATTTGTCTTTGTATATCCTCCTTTGATACTTGCAAACAAATATTTTGAATGTGCGTTTTCATTATGAGCAGATTCATGGTATATCTTCGTCATCTGATAATCTATCGTATCTTCGTCATACAGATACTTATCCACAAATTTTTCATCAATCGCTTCTCTTGAATGAATAATGTTGTACAGTAGCGTACCAATAATCGGTATTTCGATAAGGAACTTCAGCGTCTTGGTTCTCTTATTCGGACATTTTGCAAGTTCCGTAAGTGACAGTGGATTCACCATACAAATCTTTCCAATCACGTTTTCATCATTTCCGCATGCCATAACTGCAATAGCAGCCGATTCTCCCGTAGCCACAACATCTGCCTTTTCGCCAATGATATGTTTAATAAAATCCGTCAGCATTTGCACATAAAGAAAATTAGTATAAGTAATATTTGGTTTTTCAGATCGTCCACAACCTAGCAGATCCACGGTATAAACAGTATACTTTTCTGCAAGAATTGCCGCTACTTTTTTCCATTCTACGCCAGAGCTTTCTGCATCCAAATCATGAAGTAGCAGTAGTGGTTTACCATTTCCCTGTTTTCTATAATAGATTTTTCCAAATCTCCAGTCATAATAATTTCCCTCAGATGAGTTTAACAAGCTGTCTTTTGTTGCCATTTCTATAAGTGTTTTATTTATCAGATGGATTGTAATCGCACCAAGTGTTGCTAAAACCGCACAACTTTTCAATTTATTTTTCATCGTCAATTGCTCCCTTCTCCGAATCATTTTTGTCCAGATTCAGCAAGATTATACTCGCAAATAATATCTGTTTTTGTATAATATTTTACCTTGCGGCTTATAGATAAGTATACCATAATCTCCTCACAGTTTAAAGATTTACATCATGTTATTGTTCCTTGGTTTTCGACAAAATGTTTCACGTGAAACATTTTATCTCTCCTTTTTCAGCTGCTCATAGCCAAATATATTTTCATTTATCTAAAATATTTTTCATACATTTTTATATTTCACTTTATGTAGAATGTTTCACGTGAAACATTCCCGCATTTATAAAAAATGCCGAAATAAATGTTTCACGTGAAACATTTAGTAGATTTAGATAAAGTTTAGTGTTACAATTATATCTAGATGTAAATAAAACTTCATATATATTTGCACACTATTAGAAAGGAGGTAATTGCAATGGGACGAATAATTGCCGTTGCCAACCAAAAGGGTGGCGTTGGAAAAACTACAACAGCGATCAATTTATCCTCGTGTTTAGCGGCGAAAGGGCAGAAAGTTCTCGCAATCGACATGGATCCACAGGGTAATATGTCCAGCGGTCTTGGTATAGATAAGGATAATGTTGACTATACTGTATATGATCTTTTAATTGGCGAAGCCACTATAGAGCAAGTGTTACACAAAGAAGCAATTGAAAATCTCGACGTAATTCCCGCAAACATTGATCTATCTGGCGCCGAAATAGAGTTACTCGAGACCGAGAACAAAGAATACATTTTAAGAGATGAGGTGCTTAAGATAAGAAGTAATTACGATTACGTCATTATCGACTGCCCACCTTCACTTAGTATGCTGACAATCAATTCAATGACTACAGCAGATACAGTATTGGTTCCAATTCAATGTGAATACTATGCACTAGAAGGATTGAGCCAGCTGATTAAAACAATCGAGCTTGTAAAAGAAAGATTAAATGAAAATCTTGAAATGGAAGGTGTTGTATTTACTATGTATGATGCCAGAACCAATCTTTCTCTTCAAGTTGTTGAAAATGTAAAAGATAATCTTGATCAGACAATTTACAAAACTATCATTCCACGTAATATACGACTTGCAGAGGCCCCAAGTCATGGCTTGCCAATCAACTTATATGATCCTCGTTCAACAGGAGCTGAAAGTTATATGTTATTAGCAGATGAAGTAATTCATAAAGGAGAAGAGTAAGCATGACAGCAAAACGAGGCGGACTTGGAAAAGGTCTGGATAGTTTAATCAAAGAAAACAAAACCGCAAAGCATACTGCACCAGCTAAAAAAGAAGTAGTGAATGCCGGTCCAATCATGATGAAGATCAATGATGTGGAGCCAAACCGTGACCAGCCAAGAAAACATTTTGAGGAAGATGCTCTCTTGGAACTTGCTGATTCAATCAAACAGTTTGGAATCCTTCAGCCTCTGATTGTTCAGAAGCGGAACGATTACTACGAGATCATCGCCGGCGAGCGTCGCTGGCGTGCAGCAAAGCAGGCCGGTATCAAAGAGGTCCCTGTTATCATTAAAGAATACACGGATCAGGAAATCGTTGAGATTTCTCTTATTGAAAATATTCAGCGTGAAAATCTGAATCCAATCGAAGAAGCGCAGGCATACAAGCGTCTGCTAAATGAATTCAGTCTGAAGCAGGACGAGGTAGCTGAGCGCGTTTCAAAGAGCAGAACTGCTGTAACAAACTCCATGCGTCTTCTAAAGCTGGACGAGAGAGTACAGCAGATGATCATTGATGACATGATTTCAACCGGGCATGCGCGTGCTCTTCTTGCAATCGAGGATAAAGAACAGCAGTACATTCTTGCCAATAAAGTATTTGATGAAAAGCTCAGTGTCAGGGATACCGAAAAACTTGTCAAAGAACTGAAAAAGCCAAAAAAAGAAAAAGAAAAGCCTGTTATCCAGAATGCGTTTGTATATGAAGATCTGGAGGAACGTATAAAATCAATCATCGGTTCCAAAGTCCATGTCAATCATAAAGCAAATGGAAAAGGCAAAATTGAAATTGAATATTATTCGGACAACGATCTGGAACGTATATTTGAATTGTTAATGTCAATACAGGAAGGAGAATAATATATGGAAAGTAAAATTCTAAAGTCACTTGGAATTGATCCGGCGTATATATTTCTTTTTCTTATCATGCTGATCATATTGATGTTTCTTCTTTATATTAATGTCAATATGAAATACAACCGTCTGAAATCGAGCTATAACGTATTCATGCGCGGACAGGACGGTAAAACGCTCGAAGAAAGCTTCAGTGCAAGATTCGATGAACTCGATGAACTTTCCAATATTGCCCACGAAAACAAAGCGGACATCCGCATATTGTATCGTGCGTTGCGAAGCAGCTACCAGAAAGTAGGTATTGTAAAATACGATGCTTTCGGTGAAATGGGTGGAAAACTCAGCTTCGCTCTCACAACGCTTGACAACGACAACAATGGATGGATCCTCAATTCCATGCACAGCAGAGATGGCTGTTACACCTATATAAAAGAAATTGTGCGTGGTGAAAGTTACATTGAGCTCTCTGAAGAAGAGGCCGAATCACTAGATCAGGCCGTTTACCAGGAAATGTATGATCCGGATGTACAAGATGCGATCAAACCACAGTAATTTGCCTAAATCCCTTGATAATCCTCAGGTGATAGAATAAGATGATGTAAGTGGAAAAATTTACTTTTGCCACTCACATCATAAGATATAAAAATAAAGGAATAAGACAGGAGAACAATTATGTTAGATATTAAATTTTTAAGACAAAACCCAGATGTTGTAAAAGAAAACATCAAGAAAAAATTCCAGGATGAAAAGCTTCCACTTGTAGATGAAGTAATCGAACTTGACAAGAGAAACCGTGAAATCAAAGGCGAAGTAGAAGCACTCCGTGCTGAGAAAAATAAAGTTTCCAAAGAAATCGGTGCATGCATGGCTCATGGCGAAAAAGAGAAAGCAGAAGAGCTTAAGAAAAAAGTTCAGGAAAACGCTGCCCGTATGGAAGAACTTTCTGCTGAAGAAAAAGAAGTTGAAGCAAAAATCAAAAAAGATATGATGGTTATCCCAAATATCATCGATCCATCTGTACCGATCGGTAAAGACGACAGCCAGAATGTTGAAATTGAAAAATTTGGCGAACCGGTTGTTCCGGACTTTGAAATCCCATACCATACAGAAATTATGGAAAAATTCAACGGAATCGATCTTGAAAGTGCAGGAAAGGTTGCCGGAAATGGTTTCTATTATCTGATGGGAGATATTGCACGTCTTCACTCAGCAGTTATCTCTTATGCACGTGACTTTATGATCGATCGTGGATTCACATACTGTATCCCACCTTTCATGATCAGAAGCAACGTTGTTACAGGTGTTATGAGCTTTGCCGAAATGGATTCTATGATGTACAAAATTGAAGGCGAAGACTTATATCTGATCGGAACAAGCGAGCATTCTATGATCGGTAAATTCATCGATACCATGCTTGATGAAGCTGAACTTCCAAAGACACTGACTTCTTATTCTCCATGCTTCCGTAAAGAAAAAGGAGCTCATGGAATCGAAGAACGTGGTGTATACAGAATCCATCAGTTTGAAAAACAGGAAATGATCGTTGTATGCAAACCAGAAGAAAGCAAAGAATGGTATGATAAATTATGGAAAAACACTGTTGATCTGTTCCGTTCTCTTGATATCCCGGTTCGTACACTGGAATGCTGTTCAGGTGACCTTGCCGACCTTAAAGTAAAATCTTGTGACGTAGAGGCATGGTCTCCAAGACAGAAGAAATACTTTGAAGTAGGAAGCTGTTCTAACCTTGGTGATGCACAGGCAAGACGTCTTGGCATCCGTGTAAAAGGAAGTGACGGAAACAAATATTTCGCACACACACTGAACAACACAGTAGTAGCTCCTCCGAGAATGCTGATCGCATTTCTCGAGAACAATCTTCAGGCAGACGGTTCTGTCCGCATTCCTGAAGTACTTCGTCCATACATGGGCGGTAAGTCTGAAATCAGATAGAAAACGAGGTAAATTTTGCATAAATATTTAAACGCTATCGGATTCCACGATATCGCATCTGAACGCGAATGGTATCAGATTCTTCTTGAATCCGAAAAGAATTTTTCCGGATATGACCGTATTGCCTTGGACGAACACACAGATCTCTGTGAGCTTCGCAGGGAATACGGCAACGGAATAGGCATTTCTTCCTACGGCTTTATCGATGAAAATGATGAAGCGTTCCGCAGAGAATGCTATTTCCCATATTTTTCAGGCAGTGGAGTCAGCTCTTATGCTGATATTGCAGTAGAACAGAAAACCTTCTCACCGACCTATGTTGGTGTCTGCGAGGATGTAAAGCTCGGCTGCAGTATCATTTTCCATATTCAAAACGGAATGGAATACATAAAAGAAGCCACTCTCGGCGGTCTGAACAAAAGTTCAATCTCTGTAACATTTTCCGGGCTCGCCTTAAGTGGGAAAATTTTGCTTCCGGTCACAAAGGATACAGGCGCTGCGGACAAGAGAGCGGAAGAGCTCCGCAACCGGATGATGCTCATGATCGCAGCAAAGGAAGGGAATCCCGATGCCATTGAAAGCCTTACGCTTGACGACATCGACACCTATGCCGCAGTATCAAAAAGAATCCGTGGGGAAGATATTTACAGCATTGTCGATACACATTTTATGCCATCTGGTCTTGAATGTGACCAGTATGCGATCCTTGGTGAGATTCTGAATATCGATACCATTGAAAATCTTCTTACTGGGAAAGAACTTTATGTTCTTACAGTTGAAACCAATGAGCTTCAATTTGATGTATGCGTACCGGTTGAAAAGGTAATTGGCGAACCGGCAATTGGAAGACGGCTGAAGGCACAAATCTGGCTGCAAGGGCATATTAATTTTTAGGAAAAAATTTTGACTTATATAAAAAGCATGACCAAATTTCTTTTAATTGAAAATTAGTCGTGCTTTTTGTATATGCGCTTCAGAACATTCGACTTTACATAAAGAAGTCCTATAAAAGCTATTTCACATACAAAATCCCGCTTTGTTACCTCACCATAATTATCCCATAATTATTCTCTTAGAAAAGCATTTGACATTTTCATGTTCAAACGGTATGATATATGTGTATGTTCTATTAGTTAAATGAATATAACAAGTGTCTCCTAAGAGAAAGCCGAGGCATTCCCCAAAGTGAAAAAATGAAAAACAACTTTCAGTTCGAATCTATTCTGAATAATGCTAAAGGTGACAACAAAGCATTCCCCAATTTGGGGAACGTTCTAATGTTACCAAAGCAAAAAAATCTGTAGATTGACAACTTGAAAAAGAGTTGATAATCTTATATATGGCCGAAGGGAAAAATCCCAGAAACCCAGTAAAATCAAGGGTTTTCGGCATGTGTCGTCATAGCTCAGCTGGATAGAGCACTCGCCTCCTAAGCGCTTGTTGGGACGAAGACCTTTTGCTAACTGAATATGATGTGTCCCAGTACCTCAGTAGGATAGAGGGTTCGCCTCCTAAGCGAAACGCCGCAGGTTCGATTCCTGTCTGGGACGTGCGGTAAAAATCGCCGGAAGCCTGATTTTTCAAGGGTTTCCGGCATTTTTCCTTTTCGGACGGCTGCACCGTTTTCGGCTGGTATTCCAGTTTTCGGTATAGCCGTCTTTCTGTTTTTCCGTTTCTATTGTTTGCTAACAAAAAATATCTACCCGTGCGTCGGGCGCGACATTTGGGACGATTTGCTAACAGCTTGCTAACAACCACTGCTAACGGGCAGCGGAGACAAGAGCCGCAAGTTGCTCAGGTGACAGGTTCTTGAGTATAGCCGCCAGAGCTTCGCCGATATCCTCTGTTGCTGATGATTTCCCATTTTTGGCGGTAGGGCTGTAGAAGTCGGCTTCCATGCGAGCCGCGTTCTCACGCCGGTTCTCGTCTTCAATTTCCGAGTAAACGTCTGTCACCATCTGGGCTTCGGCGTGACCAGTATCTCCTTGGACGGATTTAATATCGCCCTGTGTCAGTTTGAGTTTATACTTCGTGGAGAGATGGCGGAGCGAATGGAAGTCCACACGTTCGTATCCTGTCGTGTCACAAAAGACTTGCAGGCGCTTTCGGATGATGCGGCTCTCCACCGGATTTCCGTTTTCAAGGGCAACCACAAGATTGTAGTCATGGTAATCCGCTCCAAGGAACTCCTTTAGTTCCTCCTGATTTTTCCTATGCTCCACGAGCATGTGCGCCACGGTTTTCGGAAGCCATACCACACGGGTGCTGGTTTCGGTTTTCGGGGTCTTGAGTACGAGCCTAGTGGTGCAGTGTGGTTTCTGAGCGGGAAACGTGACGAGCACGTCCCGCTCGTTGAGTCTCTGCAAGGCTTCAATGGAAACACGAGCAACCTCCTTGTTGACAATGATGCGAGCGTTGCCGTTTTCAATAGATTCCTCGTCTATGAAAATACAGTCCCATGTGAGACCGGTTATCTCCCCCACCCTGAGCGAACAGGAAAAAGCGAGGTTCATGGCAAGAGCCAGAATATCGTCCTCGACTCTTGGAAGTGCTTCGCGAAACGTGCTCACACTCCACACCTTTCGCTTCGTTTTCTTCATCGTCGGCAGGGTGGCAAGTTTTGCCGGATTCTGCATCATCGGGTCGAGATAGTTCCACTTCATCGCCTGATTGAGTGCAGAGCGGATAACGTCATGAATCTTCTTCACGCCGGAAGGCGCGACACATTCGCCAGTCTTTTTTCGGTTGGCCGGTGGAACGCGCTCGACGGAGAGAAGGTCGTTGTAATACTCTGAAAGGCACTCCGTGGTGATTTCAGACAGCTTCTTATCCCCGATATATGGGTCGATGTAGTTCCTTATCAGTCCGGTCTTTCCGCTGTATGTGCTCATAGACCATTTCGACGTTCCGTACACTTTCACATAGTGCTTTAGGAACTCGCTGAATGTGATATCGTCCTTTTGCGGCGTTACCGCGCTTTTCGGGGTCGTGGTTCTTCTTTGAATCGACTCCGAGTCGCTATCGTGCTCATCGGTTCCGCCTTCTTTCCCCATTTTTGCCTTTTCATCAGCTACTCTTTGAAAATACGTCTCCTCGTTAGGAACGATGGCCTGTCCGTATTTCTCCTGATAGAACTCTACAAAGACCTTGCGGCTCTTTGCTTCGCCAATCGTATCCACAGTGTCCCATTTTTGTTTCCGTTCTCCTTGTTCATTTACATACCAGTAGATAACGGAATACTTTGTTTTTCTCTGCTTGATTGCTGCCATATCGAATCTTCTCCTTGTTGGTTAATTTGGTTCCAACCAACTGTCGAAGGAGCTTTTGGATACCCGAATGGCTCTGCCGACGCGGACGTACTTGAACTGCCCGCTCTTCACGAGAGTATAGGCCACCTTGTCGCTGATGCCCAGCATTTCGGCGATTTCGCCTACCGTATAGGTTTTCTTCTCTTCGGTTCGATTGTGTTCCGATGCCATAATTTTCCTTTCTGGGAAAAAGGGCACCAGACAACCGCTTGACATTTTTATTATACCATGGCTGGTCAAGTAGTTTTCTGGTTTGCTGGTTTTCCCTATTTCTGGTTTTACTTGTTACAAGTAGCGTCTTTTACGGCTGAAACCTCAACATCGCACGCAAGAGCTTCGCCTGCATAAACGATTTCATCGAGAGGTCGATGCCGTAGTCCCAGAAACCATCCGCATCGGTGTAGAACCCGGTGCAGAGTCCGTCCATGAAGTCGTTGAAGTAATCGAGTACCGCCCCGGCGGCAAGGGCATCTCCGCTTGTCGCGGCAACGACGGTATCGTAGTCAATCTTTGTCTTTGCCATGCGGGTCACCCCCTTCCGTCAGAATGTCCGCAAGACGGGCGAGCGCACGGGCGCGACGGTTCTGTACCGTGGAGCGCGGGAACCCCATGTCCTCACCGATACGCCTATCCGACCAGCCGGCGAAATAGGAAAGCAGGATGATTGCCTGCTCCTCTGGGCAGAGTTTTTCCAGCGCATCCGCGAGGTCTTTATCTGTCACGCCGATAGGCTTTCCGGCGGCATCGAATACGGTTTCCCGCTCCGGCACGTCCTGCCAGTCCGCAAGGCTTTCAAGTTCGCTCCTTCTGAGGTCGCAGAACAGCACCTCGCGGTTGCGTCTCCTTTTGCGCTCCCTTAAA
This sequence comes from Coprococcus sp. AM11-30B, assembly GCF_027674365.1. Lineage (NCBI taxonomy): Bacteria > Bacillati > Bacillota > Clostridia > Lachnospirales > Lachnospiraceae > Coprococcus > Coprococcus sp. AM11-30B. The sequence goes on from NZ_JAQDVB010000016.1 coordinate 31,438, forward strand.
ACATCCGTCCGCGCGTTCACGAGGGTCTTCCGGCAATAGGTCAGGAACATGCCGACCACTTCGTTACGGTTCGCTTTCTCTTTCGTCATCTTTTTTTCCTCCTTTCGGTATAGGCACGATTTCCGTGCCCTTTCCTGCCAAGAGGAAAAAGAAAGCCCCGCAGCGTCGATACGCTACGGGGCGCGGGGACGGTGCCGGGAAGGAAATCGGCACCAGAATCAGGAAGAAGCGGCTGATGCTTAAAAACCGCTCCGCTACGATTCTATCCCCTCGATTCCCAACTTCCGCTTGAAATCTTTGCGGTTCTTCATTCCGATTTCCCGACGGCGCGAGTTGCCGTCGTACTTCACCGGGAACCCGACCTCAACGATGCGGTCGAAGACACGTCCCCACGGGTCATCTGCCGTGGCGTTCAGGATTCTCTCGCGAAAGTCGAAGTTCGTCGTTATCACCATCGGTTTCCCTGCCTTGTAGCGTCCGTCGATAACGTCGTAGACGTGCTCCATGACGTACTCGGTGGAGCGCTGGGCACCGAGGTCTTCAAGGATGAGGAGGTCTGGGGCGAGGATTCTCTCAAGGTTCCCGGAACGCTTCTCGAAGGAGGATTCCATCAGGTTCACGACCTGCTTGATATCGGTCACGAGACAGGAGAACCCGCGCTCGATGACGGCGTTCGCGATGCAGGACGCATGGAAGCTCTTGCCCGTGCCGCGCTTCCCGTACAGGACAAGCCCCTCCGGGTCTTTTGGGTCGAAGGTCGCGGCAAATGCCTTGCAGACGGTGCTCTGAGCCGCGTTCCTGCCGTCATCGGCATCGAAGGTGCAGAAGGCGTACCTGCCGGATGAGGGGAAGCACTGCTTCCTTAGCCGTTCCGTCCTGCGCCTTTTCTCCGCCCGCTCGGTTTCCTCACGCTGCCTATCCGCTTCCTCCCTCTGGCAACGGCACATGGTCGGAACAAGGTGCGGCTCCTTGAAGATTCCGCCCGCCGGGAACATCCGCTCGCGTGGCTCTCCGCATTTCCCGCAGACGAGGATGCCGTCCGCGTCGCGATAGTCCTCGCCCGGCTTTTGTCCGTCCTGCTCCTTGGTTTTCGTTACGTTTTCGTTCATTTACCTCGTCCTTTCTGCGTTACCCTGTCTGAGAGCCTGTCTACGGGACTTTGTAGTCTTGTTCGGGCAGTTACTGCCACATGACATCTAACGTGTCATAGGCAGGCTCTCAGACATTCTCAGGGGCATTTCTAGTACATGTTCTCGTCGATATATCCCTGAGCCGTCTCCCGGTCACAGCCCCATTTCGCCATGACCTCCTCGACGGAGGGGATTTTCACGACCGCATCGGCCTTCGGTTCCGTGCGTGCGGGAGGGGTAACGGTTTTCGGGTGCTCGTTCCTGTCCCAGACTGCGGCGAGCTTCTTCCAGTCATCGACGGGCTTGCCGGAGTTCGTGCGCCAGCTGCGCCCCTCGTTCACGTCGAAGAAACGGTCGGGGTCAACTGCGAATCCCATCTTTGCGAAGTGCGAGCGTACTTCCTCCCTTGTCGGGATTCCAGAATCTGTCGCTCCCTCCCCATCAGCTATAGCTGTAGATGTAGATGTATTCTTATATCTATCATCTATATTCTTAGGGCGTGACGCAATTTTTACAGCTTCATTTTCAGCCCGTGCAGATTGTCTACCTGCGCTTTTACCGTCTGCGTCAGTGTAAAAACCAGTGTCAAAATCACTGTCAACTTTTACGTCAAAATTGACGTCAACTTTGCTGTCAAAACTGTCAACTTTTACACCGTCAATTTTTACAGTGTCAACTTTCGTGCCGTCATCTTTTACGATTTTTCCGCCTTTTGGGGCTGGAAGTGCTGGCGCATATTCCTTGCGGTACTTGATGACGGAGGGGCGGCTCACTCCGGTCTTCTCGGCAACCTCGGTGTTCGTGGCTTCCGGATGCTCGGAAAGGTATGCGAGCACTTTATCCTTCTTCACCTGACGGGTTCCCTTTCCGTTCTTACGGGCGCGCTCCGAAGCCTTGCGCACGCGGTTTCCCTCGCGCATTGCGTCGATTGCCGGGACGTTCTGGTTGAACTCCCAGTCCGCGATGGCGTAGATGCCATCCTCGCAGATGACAAGGCCGAGCTGCACGAGCGGCTGCACACATTGCCGAAAGGCGGGAACGGTCTTCTTGGTGACCGCAGCAAGCATCTCGTCGGTGTAGGGAACGCTTTCGTGGAGAAGGAGCTTCCCGGCGCAGCCGCATTTCACCGCAAGCGATTGTAGACGGGCGAAGACGGTGTAGATGGAGTCCGCATTGTCCATCGCGTCGATGAGTAGGGCTTCCTGCGTGTCGAAGAACTCACTGTAGTCCCTGCGCCACGCTCCTCGGAGCTTCATTGGTACACCTCCGGGGTCTTCTTATCGCGTTCGGCTTCGGAGTAGGCGAGGTGGTCGAAGGGTGGGAACCTCGCGACAACCGCGAGGGCATGAGTGTACTTGGCGCGATTCGCCCGGTAGCCGAAGGAGGAGAGCATATCCATGACTTCGGTATCCGTGAACGTGCCGTCATCGGTCACGATGGTGAACGTGCCGTCATCGTTTTTCGTGACTGTGCGCGTGTGGATTTTAGCCAGGGCGAGGACGAGTACGGTCGCGGAGTCCCCATTCGGCTCATGGTCGATGAGCGTCATCTCAGGTGTCTCGTAGAAGTTCAAGGGGATGTAGTAGTAGTAGCTGCTGAAATCCATGGTGTTCCTTTCTGCTTGCAATCTGTGATTATGTTTTACTATATCTGTCCTGTTTTGTGGACTTTTCCAGTCAGATTTCATGCTTCTTTCACAATTAGACACGCGTTTTGAGATGGTTCTGCCAGATTCGCGTCCCGTGCGGCGGTGCGCTGTGTTACAGTAGCGAAAGTCCTTTCTGCCTGTTGCTTTTATCTCGGAGTGCGGGCAGGAGAAAAGGGAGCCTGTGATTTCGGTCACACGGCTCCCTTTTCTGTTACCAGTCGGAGTTTTCGCTATCCGGTTCCGCTGCCTGTAACCCACCATCAGCGACAGGCTCCGTTTTTACCGTTTTCTTCTTGCGTGCATCGAGACGCGCCTTGGCATCCTCCGGGGTACTTCCGTGGGCGGTGAGCATGTCGCTCACCTCGTCTGCATGGCTCGCAAGGAATCGGTCGAGTGCGTCGAGGTTGAGTTCCTGCCAAGCGCAACCGACGGCGGAGAGCACACTTTCACCAGCGGAATGGGTGACCAGAGAGCGCCACTTCCGGTTCCGCTCGCGAATCTTCTTTTCAAGTTCCTTTTTCTTCGCTTCGAGTTTGGCGAGTTCCGCCTTCTGTTTCTCGATACGCTCCTCGAAATCTTGAATGGTAGCCATGGTTCTTCCTTCCTACTTGACGGCATCCCTGAACAGATTGTGCCATAACGCGCGGAGGATGGTAAGATTCCGGCAGGGCGCGGTGCCGGAACAGGGGCGAAGGCACCGTGCCCCGGTTTTGCGAAGAAAAAGGAAGGAATTGGGCAGATGTATTCCAAGGATGCAGGGAAAGACCAGATGCTGATGACGATGGAACGCGCGCTTACAAGCGGGCAGAAGGCAGGCTTCTTCTTCCTCGGCTTCCTCGGCGGCATCGTCGGGATTCTCGCCGCATCCCTGATGAACATCAACGCGCCGTACCGACCGGAGGGAACGAAGATGGCGGCACTCGGATTTGCGACGGCCTGCGTTCTAGGCACCCTTATCGCACTTGTTGGCTTCATCGCGCTCCTTGGTGCCAGATAGAGGTGGCAAGATATTGAAGGACTTCCTTAATCAGCGTCCGGCATTCTTCCAGCTGCACCAATCCGTTCGTGTGAGATGAGAAGGGGCATCCTGCGCGGGTGCCCTTTTTTCTCTGCATTGTTATGATGGTTTTATGGCTTGCCGTGTTTGTGGTTTGATGGTCTGCTATATTTATTGTTAGTTAGCCAGAAGGGAGCAGAGGGTGGAAAATATGCCTGACAATGTGAAAGACAATCCCGTCGAAAAAAGGGAAGCCCTGCTCGCCGACCGTCTCAGGCTGCATAAGGGTTACAGGCAGCGGTTCGTGAAGGGAAGGAACAGACATGGACGGATACACGCTTTCCATCAGTCGTTGCAGTGGCGGTGACGGGGTGGAGGAGAGCTTCAAGGCGAAGATAAAGCGTCGAGAAGCTGCGCTTGATGCCTTTGCCGTTGCAGAAGCGTACTGCAAGGAAAGTTGGATGGTCTCAAGATGCGAGCGGGAGGGATTTGACGGTTTCATCATCGAACTGTGCTCCGATGCTGAGGATGAGACCATCCGTCTCGTCAGGCTTGTGCCCGACAGCGAGGATGGCATCATGGATGATGTATTCCGTCTGGAATACGGCAGTTGCGAGTACAAGATTTAGGCACGCTACCTGCGTGTTCATTCATGCTTTTATATGCAGGATATATGGAGTGTACGGTTCACCTGCTTGCTGGTATGCCGGTCTGCTATATTTATAGACAGCAAGAGGGGACGGCAGCGGAGCCGCCCCATGGCAGGAAGGACTTTAGGATGAAGCGTGCGGAGCTTGACAGGCGGATTGCAAACGGGGAGACGTTGGAGGATATCGTTCCTGTGCTCATGGATGATGGTGCCGATATCACGTCCTACGATGACTTGAAGCGTTTCGCCATCGAAAAGATTGAAAGCGACGAGCTGTATCTTGCCGAGCACGTCCTCAAGGCGTGCCTAGATGTTGCCGATTACTACGGTTACGATTATTCGATGGGCACATTGGAAAACCCCACTGCTATTGATGGCGTGGAAGACTTGATTGATTACGTGGAGGATTGAGACGGCGGCAGCACGGGGCATCCGGGAGGGTGCCCTTTTTCTTTGGCTTTTCGGGAGCCGCCATGCGGGCGGCATGAAGGCGCGGGGCGTTGCGGGAACGGGGACTCGGGGGGGCGGCTTTCCCACCCTTCCAACAGCCTGCGGGTTGGTCTCGGAACCCTCCGGCCATTGAAAGCGCGGAAAAGCCTTCTACTTGGTGGAAACGGGGGACAGACCTGCCGGGGTTTCCAACATTCCGACAGGCTCCGGGTCAGTCTAGGAACCCTCCGCCCATCGGAATGTTGAAAACCCCTTCTTCTCGGGAAACCATAGGCCGCAGGCGCGGCAAAGCGGGGCACGCCGCAGCGGCTCGGTAAGGGCGGGGAAAGGAGGGTCGGTGGCTCCGCGACGGGAGGTTGGTTTTTCTTGACACGCTACGGTTTCGCAGGGTCTCTCCGTGGCGCGGTCGCTTGCGCTCCCTCAGATTAGGGGCTGCTCGCCCCTAATGACCCGAGTTCCATGGAGACGGCGTGAAACCTTAGTTAGGAGAGGTACTGTGTTGCTGGTATGCTATAATGCTGGTTATCAGGTAGGCAAGTTAACGGGCTTGCCGAGTAGACGGAAAGGAATCATGAGTATGGCGAGATACCACTACACGCGAGAGAACGAAAACGGCGTGGTACTCTATCTGGAATCGGAACCGGCGGAAGATGCGATGGATGAGTTCGACGATGAGATTGCCGTTGGGTTCAGCGGAAACGGGTACCTGAGTTTTTGGACGAGGTGCCGCAGGGCGGCGGAAGCGCTGCCGAATGGTCTCAAGTATGCGGCGGGCGGCAGATGCGTAATCACAGATACGTTCACGGGCGAGGAAAAGATTTGGAGGGTAGGGCTTTAACCATAGGCATTTAGGGCATCCGAAAGGGTGCCTTTTTGCTATGTATAATATGCAGGAGGTATGGAGTTTCCCGCTCATATCGTGTTTTCCTGCTTGCTGGTATGCCAGTCTGCTATATTTATAGACAGCAAGAGGGGCGGCAAGCAGAGCTTCCCAAAGGCAGAAGGGACTTCAAGATGGCTACTTTGGATGTTACGGAGAAGGTCAACGTCCTCGTGGACGCGATTGGCTGGGAGGGTTTTTGCGAAGAGCTGATGGCACGGATGGACGAGGATGCGCTCGATGCCGTCTGCGACCGTATCGCACCGCGTTACGGCGTGGAGCTTGCGGGGAGTCGCTATGCAGCCTAAAGACACGGAGGAGCGCCGCAGGGCAATCGACCGAGTGAACCGGGCATATGCCGATGAGGACTACGATAGGTACGAAAGGCTCATCGAGCGCTATTGTCATAGGTTCGGGTTTGACGGCGATTACAGTCTTTTTGAGGATGCCTGCACGGATGCCCGCATATTCGGTCACGGAATCGGCTAGAGGAGGAAGCATGACGCTCGGGGAGCTGTTCGAGGAGACTTACATTCAGGGTGAAATCGCGATTCGAAGCTATGATTCGACGGGTACTACGATTGAGCACTATCTAGGCGATGCGGAGGAGTTCTACCCTGACGAACACCCGCAAATCCTTGAAAGGGAGGTCGGCTATATCTTCCCGCTCATGGAGGTCGAGCCGACCATCTGTATCGAGCTGAAAAATGAGGAGGACGAGGGATGAGCGGAATGAAGGTCAAGGAGTTGATGGATAGCCTGAAAGGGGATTGTTACCGCTTTCGCGTCCATTATCCAGAGGAATGGGAGTTTGGACTCATAACGGGAGCGACTTTCTTTGGCAAACGCGGGCTGGTCTTGCAGCATGGGGAGGATGACGTGAGTTCTTTCACACTGAACCCGTCCTGGCTTTCCTGCGAGGACGAGACGCAGCGTTGCATCATGGTCGAGATTTACTTGGAGCCGTAAGGATGGGCGCGGGGAGTAAGCCCCTGCGCCCGTGGCAGGTCTGCGCAGGGGATGTTATCGGTAGTGGCAAGCGGGTCGAGTACGTGTTCGAGCGGTACGGGGAACTGTACATAAACGCAAGCGACGAGGAGCTTGTGCGGCAGGGAAAGCGAACGTATGGAGAGGAGCTTACAAGGCTCTACGACCTCGACCTTTCCGGGTGGAGGGTCATCGGCCATTACGGGTGCGGACGCGGCTACGAGGGACGAAGCTGGTATGACATGGGGAAGCCGTTCGGACGGCGCTAGAGAAGGGATGAATATGGGCAAGGAGAAAATCGAGGAGAAGGACGTGCGGCTTCTGAGGTATGCCGTCGAGCAGGCGTTTGACGGGGCGATGAGGGACGGGGCATTGGCACTGTTGAACCGTCTGGTCGATTCGGCTTCGGAAGCGGCAAATCTTGAGGAAGAGCTTCTGAACCTCAAGGGGGAGTATCAGAGGAGCATGGAGAACTCGAAGAGAGGGGCATTCAAACGCCTTGATGCTGCCTACAAGCGCAAATGCAGGCGAGAGAAGCGAATGGCGAAGGGGCAGATGCTTTGCGCAGACGGCAAGCCGGTCATGTTCGGTGAGACCCTTTACGGAGGGGACGGACGCGATTGGTTGATTGTCGGGATTGCCGGAGCGTGGTCGTATGACGTGTACGGGCTGCACGTCGCGCACGACGGGAAAAAAGAGAAGAAACCGCTTCGAGCGGAATGGCTTGTCCATGAGCTGACGGATGCCGGGGAGGAGGTTTAGGAAAAGGATGCTGCCAACAAAGAAGCGCTGTCCTAGGTGCGGGCGTGTGCTGCCAGCGGAAGCGTTCAACTTGGTTCGCGGCGGAAGGGAGCTTGCCGGGTGGTGCCGTGTGTGCAACCACCGCTATTATCTCGACCGCAAGGAAGCGGGATTCGTCAGGAAGAACCCGAGCGGGCGGAGGATTGCGCATGGAGGGTATACCGATGCGGTCGGCAGGTATATCGACCTCGGATAGGGAAAGGACGGGCATCCGGGAGGGTGCCCTTTTTTCGTGCAGGATATGCAGGATGTATGGAGTGTACGGTTCACCTGCTTGCTGGTATGCCGGTCTGCTATATTTATAGACAGCAAGGGGGACGGCAACCGAGCCGCCCCATGGCAGAAGGGACTTCAAGATGAAGAACGTCAGGGAGCTTGAGACCTATGGTGCAATCCTTATCGGCTGCGGGATTATGGCGTACACGCTCATGCTTGCGAGCGTGGATGCGCCGGTCTGGGCGACAATCGAGTTTGTTATGGGTACGCTCTTCATGGTGGTCGGCGTGTGGTGCGTCTACCTTGCGGGTATGGAGTACGACTACCAGATGGAAAAGCGCCGCTACCGTAACAAGAGGTAAGCACTAGCAGACCATAACCGCTATCGGGAGGAGTTCGGTCGGTAAAGGAGCTAGGGCATCCGGGAGGGTGCCCTTTTTCTTTGGCTTTTTTGGAACTGCCCTGCGAGCGGCGTGAAGGCGCGGGGTCGTTGCGGGAACGGGGACTCGGGGGCGGCTTTCCCACCCTTCCAACAGCCTGCGGGTCGAGCTAGGAACCCTCCGGCCATTGAAAGCGCGGAAAAGCCTTCTACTTGGTGGAAACGGGGGACAGACCTGCCGGGGTTTCCAACATTCCGACAGGCTCCGGGTCAGTCTAGGAACCCTCCGCCCATCGGAATGTTGAAAACCCCTTCTTCTCGGGAAACCATAGGCCGCAGGCGCGGCAAAGCGGGGCACGCCGCAGCGGCTCGGTAAGGGCGGGGAAAGGAGGGTCGGTGGCTCCGCGACGGGAGGTTGGTTTTTCTTGACACGCTACGGTTTCGCAGGGTCTCTCCGTGGCGCGGTCGCTTGCGCTCCCTCAGATTAGGGGCTGCTCGCCCCTAATGACCCGAGTTCCATGGAGAAGGCGTGGAGTCTCGCGTTGTGGAGTGTGCTGGTATGCCGCATAGCTATAATTACAGATAACAGCAAGGGGGACGGCACCGGAGCCGTCCCAAGGCAGAAAGGACGGAGCAAATGGAAATCGAGAAGAACGATATGGTCATGGTCTATGACGGGGGCGGCACTGTTCCCCACTGCAAGTATACCGGCAGGTTCGGTGACCTTACGGCATACTGGCAGGAGATTGTCTCGGATGCGGTTTATCTGTTCCGGCTGGGGGAGAGCGAGGAGTGCGACTGGCTGGTTCTCCTCGGTCAGCCTTGGTCACCGTATTCACCGGACGGCATTCGCTAAGGAATTGAAGGGGCATCGGGAAAGAGATGCCCCTCTTTTTCGATGTACATAAGTAGGGAGCGTGTAAATGGATAGGTACGAGGTCATGGCAGGCAAGATGGCACCCTTGACCGACGGGGCGCACCGCAAATGGGGATTCGCCGGAAAGGTCGAGACGAGGAGCTATGAGCGGCTGGTCGATGCACTCATTGACTTTGTTGAGACCGGAGACGGCCTAAAAGCGCGGTTTCTCACAGGGTTTGCAGCGTGCTTGGCAGCGGATAGGAAATCTGTCGAGAATCGTGGGTTCGGGGTCGCGGTCAGGAAAGTCCGGTGCCATCGGGGCGAGGACGGCACGGTAAGGGTATCTTCCGTAGAGACGATGCATGAACGTCGGTACACGGTCGATGATTGGCGATACGACACGGCGGATTGCGAGCAGACCGAGAACGGTCAGAAGAGTTGAAGGGATGGACAATGAGTTCCACGATTAAACTGTATGAGCATAACCAGAAGGCATATGACGCACTCCTAGATATGCTTGGGGAGTGCGACCGTGCCTGCGTCATCAAGCCGACCGGAACGGGAAAGTTCGTCATCATCGCAAAGATGGTGCAGGACAACCCAGACAAGCGGTTCCTGCTGCTCGGCACCAACGATTACATGTTCAACGACCAGATGGCGAACCTTGCCGAGATTGCGCCGGGGTTCACGCCCGAGAACCTGCAATTCATGACATACAGCGCGGCGATGATGACAGCACGACGCGGTGAGGAGATTTCCGGTTACGACGTTGTGGTTGCAGACGAGTTTCACCACTGCGGTGCGGAGGAATGGGGAAAGGGTGTTACGCACATCCTCGATGCGAACGAGAGCGCCAAGGTGGTCGGCTTCTCCGCCACCCCTATCCGATACTCGGATGGCGGGAGGAACATGGCGGACGAGATGTTCGACGGGAACGTGGCCTATTCCATGGAGCTTGAGGAAGCGTGGCTGCGTGGAATCCTGCCGATTCCGAAATACGTCACCGCTTTCTATGAAGCACCGAAGGAGCTTGGAAGGCTGGCAAAGTCCATTGCTGGAATAAAAGACGAGATGGTGATGAAGCGGTTCCAGAAAAAGTATGAGAATCTTCGTCGTTCCCTTACAGAAGCAGGAGGTGTACGTGAAGCCATCGCGAAGCATCTTAAGAAACGGGATGCGAAGGTCATCGTGTTCTGCCCACGTGTCGCAAAGCTCCGAGAGTTCATGCTTCTGCGGCGGGAATGGTTCGGGGCGGTAAACAGCGAGATACACGCTTATAAGACCGTGAGTGCAGACCCATACGGTTCCGAGGACTTTCAGGCGTTCAAGGATGATGAATCAGATGCTTTAAAGGTGCTCTACTGCGTGAACCAGCTCAATGAAGCCGTTCATGTCAAGGGTGTCGATGCCATCGTGATGGTCAGGCCGACGAAATCACCGACCGTGTTCTACCAGCAGCTCGGACGCGTATTATCTTCAGGAGGAAACCGAACCCCGCTCGTTTTTGACTTCTGCAATAACTTTGGTTCCATCGTTGTAGCGGAAAGGATTCCAAAGCGAATGGAGGAAAACTATGAGCGAGCTTGAAGTGACACGTGTCATGAGCGACCTTCGGGGGCTTTATGAACGCGGCAAACTGTCGGACGAACAAATAGCCAGACTTGATGCCATCGGCTTTAATTGGGAAAGGCAAAAAAGAATAAAACCGACCTTAGATAGCCGACTTGCAGAACTTTGGGATGAGGAAAAGAATGGTGCGGTGGAACTTGTTAGGTTGAAGCAGCGTGATAGATATTGGTGGAAATGCCCCATATGTGGGTGCGAATGGTCGCGAGAGCTTGGCGCAGCACTTAGGTCGAATTTGTGCCCAGCGTGCAATGGGCGCGTGCTAGTCAAAGGCTACAATGATTTGGCAACCACACACCCTGAACTTGCTGCCGAATGGGACTATGACCGCAATGGAGAACTTAGGCCGAGCGATGTTCTGGCAGGGAGCACGCGGGCAGTCTGGTGGAAGTGTTCAAAGTGTCACGGGGTATGGCAATGTAAGGTCGTAAATCGAAAGCTCAATGCTGTACGTTGTCCCTATTGTAGAAAAAAAAGATTGCTTAAGGGATTCAACGACCTTGCTTCTCAGTACCCGGAGCTTGCAAAAGAATATCTTCCCGAACTCAACAGCGGGATTACAGCGGACGAGTTGCCTATAAGAAACAATACAAAGGTTAAGTGGCGTTGTTGCAAATGTGGTTATGAATGGATAACCACTATAGGGCACAGGGCGAAACGAGGAACAGGATGTCCGAGATGCAATGGCAAGAAAACGTCACAGAGTAAAATGAAAGCGGTCGTTTGCGTTGAAACGGGGAAAATCTACGAATCTATCATGAGCGCCGGGAGGGATGTTGAAAGAACAGACGGCGCTATATGTCAAGCTTTGCGCAATGAATCGCGAACATGCGCGGGATATCATTGGAAGTATCTGGACGAATGAACGAAGGCATCCGAAAGGGTGCCTTTCTTTTTTGAACAGAATATGCAGGATGTATGGAGCCTGCCATTAGCCTGCTTGCTGGTATGCCAGTCCGCTATATTTATAGACAGTAAAAGGGACGGTACCGAGCCGTTCAATGGCAGAAGGGAGCCAAGATGGACAGGAAGATTCGATATTTCGTCAACGGGTGGAGCTTTCGGCTCAGTTTTGCAACGCGCCCGGGTTATGACGGAGACCACGAGGATATCAGCGATGGAGATTCGTATGAGCTTGGCGAATACGAGAACTCCGAGGAAGCGCTCGCGGCGGCGGAAGCATTCATATCGACGCATGGGAACGAGGTCAATGACGAGGAAGATGGCATCGGCTCCGTCATCTACTGGACTGTAGAGGTCGAGCGTCGCGTGGAGTACAAAGAGAATGAATGGCTCCCGTGCGATGAGTCCGGGAGGATTGATGATGGTTACGGCAATGAGCCGAATGCGACCGTCGCATATCTCAGCTCACTGGAAGGAAGCCGCGAGGAGCGGGCGTTCGAGCTTGCGAAGAACGAGTATCTGGCATGGCTGGAACACAAGGCAGACCGTTATACGACGGTCTACGGCTACATGGATTAGGTGATAGATATGAACAGCATTTGCTTTGACACCGAGACCACCGGTCTTCATCCGAACGGTAGCGACCCGGATGAGATTCTGACCATCTCCATCATCGGAAGGGACGGCTCCGTCCTGTTGGATGAGAGGTTCCGACCGACCGTGAAGACCGAATGGCCGCACGCGAGCGCCGTCAACGGCATCTACCCGGAGGACGTGGCAGACCTGCCGACTATCGAGACAGCCATACCGCGACTGAGGGAAATCTTTGCAGGGGCAGATGAGGTTATCGGCTACAACGTCGGATTCGACCTCGGGTTCCTATCCGCCGTCGGGGTGCGCCCGAGGGAGGACGCACGCATCACGGACACCATGAAAGAGTTCACGTGGTTCATGGGAAGGCGCTACAAGCTGGTGGATGCCGCCGACCACATCGGATACGAGTGGACGGGCAGGGCGCACGGGTCGCTTGCCGACGCGCTCGCGACGCTTGCCGTGCAGTGATGGCTCGAACAATGGCTCGTAGCAGAGTAGATACGTGCTTAGGCGTGTGAAGAGTTGCTTTTCACACGCCCTTATCTTTGCAGCGCAAGTGTGTGCAATCTATGTGGTTATCTTGCTCTCTGGGTTGCTGGTATTCTGGTCTGCTATATTTATAGACAGCAAGGGACGAAAGTTTTCCCGGCAGGAGGATTCCAGAATCCTCCGCAAACACCATCGAGAGATTGGAAAGACAATGGCTATCAACCGAGTGACCATCATGGGCAACCTCACGCGCGATGCGGAGCTTCGCAAAAAGGGGGATGCCACGAGTGTCCTCACCTTCGGACTCGCCATCAACGAGAAGAAGAAGGACAGCGAGACCGGCGAATATGTCGATGCGCCGGTGTTTGTCGATTGCGCCCTGTTCGGTGCGCGAGCCGAAGCACTTGCTCCCTATCTCACCAAGGGAAAGAAGGTTTCGGTGGATGGACGGCTCCGCTACCACTCTTGGATGAAGAACGATGAGAAGCGCCATGCCCTTTCCGTTTTCGTGACCGATATCGAGTTTGCGGACTCGAAGGGTGCCGGGAAGGATACGGTTTCTGCCCAGGGGCAGTCTACGGAACCGGAAACGTATGATGCGGATATTCCGTTCTAGGGAGGACGGAATGCACCTTCGTGGCGATTCAGTGCGGGAAATCCCCTTCATGCTCTTCCTCGGCCTGCTATTCGCGGTGACCGTCGGATGGTGGGTGTTTCTCACACTTACGGTTTCGGTCGTTTTCGGAAACGTGGCTGCTGCGGTATTCGCCGTGTGCTCGGCACTTTCCGTCACCGTCGGTTACGGGCTTGTGCGCGCATCCGATTCCCGTGAGTAGCGTTTTTCAAACAGGACAGAAAGGACTTCTAACATGTACACGATTCTGATGCTCAACCAGAAGGGCGGGGTCGGCAAGACCACCATCGCGGACGAGCTTTCCTTTGCGCTTGAGCGTCGCGGCAAGACCGTGGCGTTCGTCACTACCGACCCGCAGGGCGGTTCCGTCCATGAGGTCTGCGATGACCCGGATTTCGCGGAGGAGTGCGATTTTCAGGTTGTCGATACGGCGGGCGTGCTCGTGGGCGGTGTGAACGATTGGTGCCGCGCGGCGAATCTCATCCTCGTACCCATGCTTCCGAGCACGCGCGACATGGAGCCGACGCTGAGAACGCTCGATATCGTACGTGAGTCCGGCACTGGCGCAAAAGCGTATGTCATCGTCAACAACTTTTATGCCTACGGCACACTCGACCGTCAGCTCGTGGAGTACCTTGAGGGCGAGGAGGTTCCAATCATCGCGAAGATTCCCCGCGCCGTTGCCCTCTCACGTGCCGCAGCAGCCGGTGTGTCCGTGGCGGAGTACGACCCGAAGAGCCATGTGGTCGCCCCGATTGAGCTGCTTGCAGATTCGGTTCTGAACGAAGAGGAGAAGAACAATGGCTAACAAGACCACAGCGAACGCGTTCATGGCGAGCGCGCAGAAGTCCAAGCGCGAGATGGCGGATATCCAGAAGGAAGGTTCCGGCAAGCATGAGACGGACGAGGTGGAACTCAAGAAAATCAGTCTCCTCATCCCGGCTTGGCTCCACAAGCAAGCGCAGCTCCACCGCGTCGAGACGGGGGAGAGCATGACCAAGCTCATCGTCCGACTGCTTGCCGAGGAGCTTGGTTAAAGGGATGGACTTGATGGTAGCGGAATCGGAAAAATCGAAGCACGACATGCTGCGTGCGATGCGGAAGCACATACGCGAGAACGGCATCACAGACTTCACCGATTTTCAGGACTGGTGCGATGAGAACAACGACCGCTGGTCTCAGGCACTCGATAGCGGACTTTCGTCGGTTATCGAGAAATACATCGACGGGCGTTTTTACTAGAGAGGAAGTGGAGCCGGTAGATGGATTCACTTCGGAAAAAGGGATTGGAACATGAACCTAATCACCATGGTTCCCGCCACCGCGAGGTTTATCGCGCAGATGCGGGGGATGCGAAGGCACATCGTCGCGAACAATGTCACCGAGTTTGCGGTATTTCAGAATTGGTGCGATGAGAACAACGAGAGGTGGGCGGAAGCTCTTGACAGCGGATGCGCCATTGCTATCGAGAAGTTCATCGCCGACTGGAACGGTCGGGCGGATGCGAACCGTTGGAAACATGCGGCGCAGCCTGACGATAACATCTGGGACAACGAGTTGAAGTAGGAAGTAACGATGACCGAGAAAGAGAACCATCTGCCGAACCTTAGCAGCGAGGAGCGTGCCCATGCGCTAGAGCTTGCCATACAGGCTCGCAGGCGCTATGCAGCACTCAAAGCTCGCGTGAAGTCCGGCGAGCTTACGTTCACGGATGCGATGGACGAGGAGGATGCGAAGCGCATTTTGGTCGCATCTCTTCTGCAAAGTGTTCCGGGCATCGGTGCGAGCAAGACGGAGTTCATTATGCGTCTGTACCGGATTCCTAAAAGCAAGCGTGTCGGCGGACTCGGCATCCGACAACGCGAAGCGCTGGTTGCTCTGGAAAAGAACGGCTGGAAACTCGGCTCACTCGAACAGCGCAATTCGTGATGTATCCGAATTGGGAGCACTGGCGCGACTTAAAGGGAACCTGTCCCGTTTGCGGAAAGCCATCGCATGTCGGTGCGAGTATGAGAACCGGTAGATATTACTGGCTTCATGACGATTACGACATACGAGAGTATTACCGCGAACATGGCAAACATTCCAGTCTCGCTGAAATCAGTTTCGATGTGTTTCAGGAGATGATACGTTGCGCAAGGGAACATGGAATCGAACCGGTGGCTACGATTGGGGGTGCAGAAGCGGTAAGCAAGCGCGTGCGATGCATCGAAACCGGGAAGGAGTACCGCAGCATCCAAGACGCAGCCGATGATGTTCAAAGAAGCAGAGCATCCCTTTCGTCCGCCATAAAGAGAAGCGGAACATGCGCAGGATGCCACTGGGCACTTGTATAGGGGCGGACAAGAATGTCCGCTTGAAAACCATTATCGCTGTGGTCTGCAATGCAGATTAGGGAATCGCCCTTTTGGCTTCCGATGATTAGGAAGGGTCTGCGGAAAGGAAGGACTTCGCTATGTGTATACGATTGTAAATACGGAGACCGGCGAAATCCTTTCCCCGATTGGTTCGAGTTAGAGCTTGCCGGTTGGCAGCAAGCAATCAAGTTGATGGAGGATGCAGTAAAGCTCGGAAAAGGAGATTACGTCCATCGGTTTTCAATGGAATTGATTTCGTCTTCGCAGGCGATGGGAACCCGAGGTGGCGGCACCTCGGGTTCTTGGTTTCCGGGCAAGCCGGAAACCCCGCAGAAAAGGCATGGGAAAGGGTGCGGCGGCACCCCCTTTTCCATGTCTTTTCTGCTCTCGCACTGATAGAATATCAGTGCTCACCGGCCAAGGCCGCTCTTCGAGTTGCAAGATTTGGGAAGCGTATATACAAAGTCACGTAAACGAGACTTTTCCATACACTTCCATCTTGCTCCCGAGCGGCTTTCGGAGCCTTGACGGGAGGACGCTTACGCTTAGCGAATCGACAATTTAGGATTGCCGGTTCCCGTTACCCAGCAAAGCGAACCGTCGCTTTCGTGTCATAGTCAAACGGTGGCGGCACCGATACGACTATGAGATTTTGAGAAAATACAGAAGGGGAGTGATGAAGGTGGCAAAAAGAGAAACCGCAGTTCTCATCAGATTGTCTGAACGGGAGAAGAGAACACTCAAGCGAAAAGCCGCGAATTACGGTATGACGGTCTCCGATTACGCCCGGACGCTACTCATCAATTCTGACGATGCGACAATCAAGGTCATCGACACCCAGCCTTTGAAAAAGGCAGCTCACGAACTCGCGAAGCAGGGAACAAACCTGAACCAGTTCATGAAGTTCCTGAACACCTACGGTGTGAAAGTGTTCGACCCGGAGGAAGCGAAACGGGTTTTGGAGAAAGAGGTCTCGTCGTTTTCCGAAATTATGGAAGCTCTCGCAGCGCTCCGAAGGGAAGCCGACCGAAACAACATCCATCTGCAAATCGAGGATTTTGACAACCTCGATAACGAATGACAGGAGATATGGGAATGACTTACCACGCAATGTTTTCGCTTTACATCATGACGGGATTATTAGCGCTTGTTATTAGCGTAAGTCTATTCTGCAAATCCATAGCAGAAGCGAAAGAATGGAAAAAGAAGTTTGGAGAAAGAAACTGGGATTACCTTTATCGAGTTCTCATTGCGTTGGTCGCAATCGCTACATCCGGTTACGCCATTTTCATTCTCTTTGAAATGCGATAACGGGTTTTGATTCTCTGATTTGCGAGGGTACGAAAATGACGAAATGCAATCGTAAAAAATAGCTTTTGGGAAAAAGCATCAGGAATGTTCGGATGCGCTGGAACGGATAGCGAAAGCACTCGATGTGGCACCCGCATGTTTCGATACCTATGGTATCGAGCACTACCACGAACTCATGCACGCGCTTTTCCTTTTAGAGGACAGGTTCGGCATCGAGCCGTGTGTGGACGGAAGCATTCGGTTTACCAACGAAGCAATCCAGTCATGCGTTTGCACTTGGAGGTCTTAGAAAGAGTTCTTGGAGGAGGGAAAAATCACGAGAGAGGAATATGAAGACAAGAAAGACGGTTCCATGAGATAGGGGACGAACAGGATGGGAAAAAGAAAAACGATTGTTTGCATTGAGACTGGAGAACAGTTCAATGGCGCGGAGGATGCAGCCAACGCTCTCGGTTTATCAAATGGTTTCATATCTCACCAGATAAGAGAAGGAAAGCCAATTAAAGGTTTTTACTATTACTATGCTGGTGAGATGCTGCCGGATGAACGCCGTCAAAAGATAATGAATCGAAAGAAAAAGCAAAACAACAAACCGCGCCCGGTCATCTGTCTTGAGACGGGCGAACGCTTTGAGAGTTTAACTCTCGCTTCAAGGATGCTCGGCATAAGCAAATCGAATGTATTTCATGCGATGAAACATGGAAGTGCCGTGCATGGCATTCATTTCTATTACGGTGACGAGCCGAAGCCGGATGATTCGTTCTTCAAGCCTAAACGTAGAAGAAAGGTTCGTTGCACGGAAACCGGCGTTGTTTATGAAAGCATAAAGGACGCGGCGGAGAGAACAAAGATATCGCCGAACGGTATCGGTTCAGCTGCATCCGGTATGGCCGGTGGCTACCACTGGGAATATGCCGATGACTGATTCGGCGTGGCTCCATTACCGCGACCTGAAATCACGGTGCCCGGTCTGCAAGCGTCCGGCGCATATCGCGAAGAGGGATGGGAACTTCTATTTCGTCGATGATGAGTACAACCCGTTTGTCAGGCACGCTCCGGTGAAAACAACGGAAGCGGTATTCCGATTTTTCGCGAACGGTTACCGTCGCGAACATGGAACGGAGCCGGAGGTCACAGGAAACCGGAAGCTGTCGGAATGCGATATTCTTTCCGGCATGGGCGCAGTGCCCGCGAAAATAGATTCATGAAAGCGGTGGGAGCAATGGCGATGGACGATTGCGGAAGTGAAAAGACGATTCACTATGAGGAGGACGGTTGGAGCGTAACGCTCACGAGATACGTGAGCATGGAACTCGGTGAGACCGTTGCATCTTGGGTTGAGTTTCCGAACGGGTGGTATCTTCATTCGGACGAGGCCGATGCCGAGTTCACGCAAGACGGGGCGAAGACGTATCTGCAACGCTTGAAATCCGTCTGGACGAAATCACCGTTTTGGGAAGCGTTTCTATCACAGTAAAGAAGGAAAGATGAGCAGACTTATTATCTGTTTGGAGATGTGAGAACGGTTCGAGAGTCTGAAAAAGGCGAAAGAGAGGAACGACGCAAGCGAAAACTCTCTTTCGCCAAGGCATGAGTAATCAGAATGCCGTGTAACCATAGCTGCGAAGACCGCCATGTCCGGTGGACTCTTCTAAGTTGGCGATAAGCTGGTCTTCATGCAGAAGATACGAACCGGACTCATCCGGTGTGTGCCCGCAGTCATCCATTA
This sequence comes from Coprococcus sp. AM11-30B, assembly GCF_027674365.1. NCBI lineage: Bacteria > Bacillati > Bacillota > Clostridia > Lachnospirales > Lachnospiraceae > Coprococcus > Coprococcus sp. AM11-30B. The sequence continues at coordinate 50,077 of NZ_JAQDVB010000016.1, forward strand.
CATCGTCCTTGTAAAAGTATGTGTACGTTCGCTTCGCCATACAGTTCGGATGCAGATTGAATTTCTTTGCACCGGGTTTCGGGGAGAAGCCAAGGTCGCGCCATTGGTTCGCAGTTTTCAGCGCAGCGGCAAGAGGGGCGGGGAGATGATTCTTGACCGGGATTCCATCGAGTGCAACAGCAAGAACGTCACATCCCATGAAGGGAACGGTCACGTATTCGATTGCTGAGTTCATATCAAGTCCTTTCCGATGACAACGGATTTTAAGTTTATGCCAAATGATATATGAAAGAGAGGTAGACCATGACCATCATCAAGCAGACCGGTGTGCAGAGTTCCGGGCACATGAAGAACCTGCGTGGTTACATCAACGATGACCGAAAGGTGATTCTACGCGACAGTCTGAACATGGACGGTTGCACGAATCCGAAGCGCTGGGCGCATCACATGTGGATGACCAGAGAAGCCTACGGGCACAACAAAGCGGCAAGAAGAGTCCGGGACAAGAAGACTGGGGAGCTTAAGGAAGCGAAGAACACGATTCTGTTTCATCAGATTCTCGGCTTCAATCCCGACGAGTGCGATTTAAATGGTGGGTGGCTCTCACCGGAAGAATGCATGAGGTATGCCAAGGAGTACGTGGGAAAGCATTACCCGAACCAGCAGATAGTGATGGCGCTTCACAACGAATACTGCAAGGCGGACAAGACCCATCGCTATGCCGTCCATATCGTCATCAACCGCACCGACCTGTCAACGGGAAAGCGGCTTGACGAGGGGCGCGGGAAAAGCGCCAAGGTGAAACGCGCCAGCCGCATTCGCGACCTCGACCACGAGTGGGGGTTGAAACAGGTCGTGGAGGGCGAGCGCAATTCCTCCGTCCATAAGAAGCAACCGTCCCGTATCGAGAAGGAACTTGCGGCACGCGGCATCGACTCCTATAAGACGAACTTGCGAGAGCTGTGCCGTATCGCCGCCGGGGAAGCGGAGAACATCTATGATTACCGCGAGCTTTTGGAATCATGGGGCGTTGACACGGAGTTCAAGAGGGGGCGCATGTACGTTACCGACACGGACAGCAACCGCTATGCCTTCTCCGTGGCGAAGCTCGATGCAGACCTCGGAACGAAGGGGTTGGAAGCTGCGTTCACGGCGAATGTGGCGAAATCCATCCATGCGGAAGGAAGCGCAGCCGTTGCGGAGAAGAGGGATATCGAGCAGCAAAAGGCGATGGTAACGGAAACGAAGGAGAAGTACCTTGCGCAAATCCGAAGCGTCTACCGGAAGTACCGCAAGGAGATACGCGGTATGGAAGGCATGGAAATCGCGGATATCCCCAAGCTGAAACTCCCGCGCCCCGATTCGGATATTGCGGACGATTCGGAGGTCAAGCGTCTGATTCTCGCCTGCTGGCGTGGAGCCGACGAACTCAGGGCGGAAGTATCCTCGACGGTCATGCCGAAAGGGAAGAAGAACGGCGGAAACGCCGGGAGCGGCGGTTCCCAGCGGGCGCAACAGGTACCTGCGCAGGAACGCCTGGAACCGAACAAGGAGAACGGCGAGCGTTAAGAAGAAGCGGCACGGGCGTGATGTTTTGCCTGCGCCGCTATACGGGTTGCGGGAGTCGGCATAAAAGCGCCCGCCGTTCCCTTAATGTCGCACATCAGGGAGCAGCGGGCTAAAGCAAGAAAGTTTCTCCGCGGAGGAAGAAAACACGTTCAGTTTACCTCACTATGCGTTCGCGTCAAGCTGACGCTTGAGATTCGACACCTTCAACCACTGGAGAAGGAAGGCAATGGGCGCGAATGCAGCCGGGATGGAAAGAAGAAGCGTCGCTATGAGGAGCAGTCCGAGAGCGTTGCCCCACACGAACAGCTTTGAGCGCTTGATTGCACGCCATGCAGCGATGTAGCCAGCCGGTACCGTGCCGACGTAAAACCCGGTAAAGGCTGTTGCAGCCAGCAGAACGGGAACGAGTGCAATGATTCCAATTGCGCCCGTCTGAGTTATCAGGGCAGGGGAATTAACGAGAAGCAAAAGGAAAACAACTATCGCCGTTATCGCCCCGACGATATAGAGGAACTTCTTCATCAAATCGAAGACTCGTTTTTCCTCATCATATTCAGCGCGAATCGCCATGGCGTTGTCTTGGCATATTGGGTGTTGATAAGTTCTCATTGTATGACCTTCTTTCTAGTTTTGTAATATGGTAGTTCATCTGATTTTTAATCATCGGAATCGGCAGGGTTGCCATCGACAATCAATTCCCCTGATGATGCTTTCGATACGGGCGGGCGGCATGTTCGGGTTGTGCGAGAGAATCGAACGCACTTCATTCGTGAACCCGTCGAGCTTGTCAGGTTCATACCATTTGTAACCGACCAGAAGAGTTTGTTGAAAATCAAAGCTGTTTATTGTGCGTTTATCAACTTGTGGAAAGTCTAGCGATTCAACATTGCACCAAAGGCTGTTGCCGGTGCCGAATATCGGTGCAAACCGGGTGTACGCAAGCGACTCAACGTTACGAATGACACCGAAACTTTGTAAGTCTCGTCCCGGTTTTCCAAGGATGTGGTCACAAGCAAATACTTTCATCACAAAGCTAAAGCTCTCAGCTTTCTCAAACCCCAGACGTTCAAAGCAACAAGTAAGGAATTGAGCTTCGTCCAGCGAATCAGGCTTCTTATGGTTTTGGACAATATCTATAGCGGGAATGAACTCCTCGTCCTCATGGAGCATGTTCGGACACGCGCAGTAGGTGCGCTTCCCTTCTTGATGCAGGGAATAAGGCACATAATCCGTGTCCGCCAGAAGACGCTTGTGCAGATGTGTGGCGATGACCTCGTTATAGACCTCTTGGTTCACGAATCCAGTTCCGCTCTTCACGAGCATACGCACGCCGTTTAAGATAGTCCACTTCTTGTTCAGGTCTCCGCCGACCGTGGAGTTCGGTGACATGAGGTTCGGATTGTCACTCGAAGAGTCCTGCCCCAGAGTCAGAAGCCCGAGGTCTTCCGTGAAGTCGTTGTCGAAGAAGTTGATATCATCCCAGTTCTGCGGATTCTCCGGGTCGTTAATCCAGTAGCGGTCGGAGAGGGAAAGCCCGAAGTTCTTTTCCGCCAGAGCGAGCGTGCTATCGACATGCAGCTCGGCAATGAGCCGCTGTATCTGGGCACGGGACGCTGGAATTGCCCGTCTGAGCCACCAGACGTCGAGTGCAGCCCTTGTCGGGTTTCCTTTCATATCGAGAATCGCGGGAGGAGCGAAGTCAAGCTCGCGCCGCTTTAGTATCTTCACGACATGGTGCGTGTCGAGGTTGTAAAGGAAATCGAGAACCGGTCGGTTCTTGTTCATCAGCGTATAGCGCTTATCGTCCATTGATGCGTCACATCCTTCCTTATATCCATATATGGATAGTGAGTCTATTCTACTATATTGCTGGGTTGCTTTCAAGCTGGTTTGTTGTCTTATTTGTGCGGGATATATGGAGTATCGTCTTGAAGATTTATCTGGTTTGGTGGTATGATATATTACTAGTAGTCAAGCTAGACGGAAGAAGGGAGATACCATGGCGGGTAAGCCACAGGCGGAAAAAGCCGTTGAGCGTTTCCCGGAACTCGGGTGTTTCGCGGTTGCGGTGCGCCGCATTGTGTACGAGAAGGGGATGACGCTCGACAACGCCATCAAGAAAAGCGGAATCAGCAAATCCGCTTGGTTCGCCGGGATGGCCGGAAGCGGGGGAAAGCCGACGCGTCTGCCGAGCCTTGCGTCCTTTTTTGCTATCGCGGACGGTCTCGGAATCACACCCGAGGAGCTAATTGCCGCGATGCGGAAGGAAGCCGAAGTGCGTGAGAAGAGCAATGGAGAGAGGGCTGAGAACGATGAGTAGGATTTTCATCACCATAGGGAGCGCTTACTCGAAAGCCGCAAATGTAAATCCCGTGGACGGCATCTGGTGTTCCGACTGCGGATGGGCTGGGCGCGTCGAGGAGGATATGACGGATTCTGAGGAGAGCGAAGAGCCGCTGTTCGAGGAGCTTTCCGAATATGTCCCGAAGTTTTGCCCGAACTGCGGGGTGAACCTGCGTAAACCCTAGAGGTGTCCAGACAAAGGGACACCTGATGCGATAGGCTATCCCTGTCCGGTGGAAAAGACCGGCAAGGTCGAGGAGAGAAATGGGAAAGGAACGTTTTCTTGTCGAGGTGACGGTGAAGGGCGAGAAGGGTTGGAAGGCGATACACATGTGCGGGAGCATGGCGGATGCCGTGCCGGTCGCGGATGCGGTACACAACCTCTCCTATCTGCTCGACACGCCCATCGCTATCCGCGTGCGCGAGAAGAGGGGCAAGGGTTTGGAGGGCTGACGGATGGAAAGGAGCGAAGATTACATGGCAAAGCATTTTAGCGAGGTGAAGAGGGAACTTGAGCAGCCGGACAGGCATATGGCCGGTATCGGCCAGCAGCTTAAGCTCTCCGAGGAAGCGAGGGATGCCAGAAACGCCGGACGAAGGCTTGAGGACGAGAACGACGAGACCGACCTCATCGGAACCGTGAAGAAGCTGGAAGACCTTATCGCCGAGCAGCGCCGGAGCAACGAACGCATCGCAAGGGAGATGCGCGGCATGGTTTCGGAGATGAAGGATGTGCTCGAAAAGGTCGAGGAGCTGAGAAACGGCGCGGCGGACGCGCAGCATCAGGCGAATCAGATGGCGCTCATGGGAGTTGCGAATGCCCAGCAGAAAGCTGGGGAGATGACCATAAAGAACGTCGAAGAGGTGACTGCAAGGAGCAGGAAGGTCATCGACTCGATGGTAGAGGAATCCAAGAGACGCATTGAGCGGCTTTCGATGGTGACGCTTCCAGACAGACTGTTCTACTACTGCAAGTGGATGGCGGTCATCCTCGTTCTCATCATCCTCGTGCATGTCCTATGGGGTATGCTGGTGTAGAGAACTACCGGTAATATAGATAGCAGGAAATCTTCTTATAAGACAGAAAGGACTGACAGAAATGAAGAAAGACAGCAATATGTTTAACGACAACAACATCGAGACTGAGGGTGTCCCGGCGGATAAGACCGCCGAAATCCCGAAGGTTGTGGATACGACAGAAGAGGAGAACGCTAAGAAGCCGTTCATGCTCTTCGGACGCGAGTTTTCTCGCAAGCAGGTCTGCGCGGCTGGTGCAGGAATCCTCTGCGCGGCGCTTCTCATCGGCGGTGGCGGGTATGCCGTCACACATGCTGGAGTGACGGGCAAAGCGAACGTCCCTGCGGTGTCCCAGTCAAAGGACGATGAAAAGCAGGACATGGAGTTCGTCCTTGAGGTGAAGGCCGAGGGATGGGATGCGGACACCTCCACGCCTGTCATCGCGCATATCGAGGGCGCGGACGGCGAGGTGGATTTCTACACCGCTATCGACGCGAATAAACAGGTAACCGTAAAGGTTGGCAAGTCCGGCACTTATACCGTTACGTTCATCTCTCCGGTGAACGCCGACGGTTCTATCTACAAGGTGCCATCGAAGAGGATTACCGCCGGGAAAACCGACAAGACAGCCGCCACAGGCGTGACTTTCGATAAGGTGGATGCGGACAAAGTGACGAAGGATGAACTGACAGACATTGCCAAGGATGTTGCGGAAGCCGTGAAGAAGGGCGATTCTACTCTGACCGGGGACAAGGGTGCCGAGGTCGTGAAGAAGTTCGAGGACAACATCAAGAAGAACCCGAATGCCGATACGGATGCCGTCGAGAAGGAGACTGGGAAGGCCGAGGAGACCGCCAAGGAAGACAAGTCCGATGCGAAGACACCGGAGACCTCCGGCGGCAAGAAGGATGATGGAAAGGCAACAGGCGGCTCCGATAATTCTGGAAATAAGAGCAATTCATCCTCCAAGAAAGACGAAGGAAAATCCGATAGCAAGCCGAATGGCGGCAACAGCAGCAACTCTGGCTCGAACACCAATTCAGGCAGCTCATCGAAAAAGGATGACACCCCGACGCACAAGCACAACTGGGTTGCCCAGACCAAGACCGTCCATCACGACGCGCAGTATAAGACTGTCCATCACGATGCGCAGTACAAGACCGTCCATCACGATGCAGTTGTGAAGTATGTCAGCATTTGCAATAACTGCGGTGCGGATATTACCGGGAACGAAGCTGCTCATTTTGAGAACTCGTTGCTTAATGGTGGTAACTGTGGTTCTTGTCACGAAGAGTCTCGTACCGTGCAAGCGGCTTATGACGAACAGGTAAAGGTTTCCGATGCCTACGACGAACAGGTTCAGGTAAGTGCGGCTTGGGATGAAACCGTGACCACTGGATATAAGTGCTCTTCCTGCGGTGCCACGAAGTAACTTGAAAGAGCAAGGCAATCGTCTATTTCAGGCAAGGAAAGCCCCGACCAAATGGCCGGGGCTTTTTCTAATGCGCCTTGTTCAGGTCTTTCGGTGGTTCCGACCCGTTCCGTTTCGATAGCTCTGCGGTCGCACTCTTCATATCACTGATTTCGGAACCGAAGAAATCCGGCTCCTCACGCTCAAACGAATGGGCGGGAACCGGAACGATGATACCACTGGAACCCTTGATATAGGAGAGAGCATCGTGGCGCTCGCCGACCTCGGTGAGCGACGCGGCGAGAAGGGAATCCTTGAACCAAGGGTATCGCTGTTGCAATTTCTCCATGACGGCCATCGCCTTGTCAATCGGCATCATCGCTAGAGACTCGTATCCGGAATACTGGGTATGGATGAATCCGTTGCGTTCCATGAAGATTCGGATAAGCGTCCAAGCGCCGCGCCAAGCGTTCGGCCTAATGGAGCTGTAATTTTCGCTGAGCGCAGCCGTTCCCAAATCAAAGTGAAGCTCCTTACGGGTGTCGGGGCGAGAGGAAGGGGATAACTGCATTCCGCTTTCAAGAAACTCCTTCACATCGTAGCTTTCACCGATTTCCGTGAAGGTGGCCGCTTTCAAGCATTTTTGGAACCAAGGAAACTCATTCATCATCTCATCTATGGTGCCATAAGCACGTTGATAGGACATGACGATATTTTCAGCCGATTCATATCCAGAATATTGTGGCTTTTCAAAGCAATGGGATTCCAGAAAGTCTTGAATGTCTGACCATGGATTCTTTTTACCAGTATAGAATCGTTCAACAGACTCGTTGTCTAGGTCGAAGTGAAATGCTTTCCTATCAAGTTCCATTTGGAATCCTAAGTGTAAATGCGGTTAGTCGTAAATACGTTCCGGACTGATATCCCGGATTACCTGTAGGTAGTCTTCACCCTCCGGTTCATTCATATCCTCATAGGTGCGCCATGACTTAATGTTCTGCATCACCCAAGGCTGTTTGGATAGAGTCGCGCAAACAGGGCACTGCGCCCCGAACTGCACCTTGCGGTTCTTTGCCTGCCAAGTACCAAGACCGATGCGCACGTTGCCCATCTGCTCCGCATACTTTCCCACGCAATCGTAGAGGTCATCTACGTTGTAACCATTCCTTTTTGCCTTCTCATCATCGAACTCGATGGTGAAGCGCCAAGGTCTCTTTTCCATTTCTGCCATACCTATCGTCCTTTCTGCCAGATGGCTGTTATCATATGTTACCATTATACTATAATGCCGGTATTACGGCAATATAGGAATTGAACATACGTTCTTTTTGGCAAACGCATGTTACAGAACGGTAGAGAGAACATTTTCTGGCATCTCGCTTTCCGGCTGGTGTTCGGATGTGCTTGCCATGTCATGACTCTCCCCGGCGAGCGATACCTCCTCTTCCAGTTCCGGTGCGTCAATCTCGATGTTCTTTCCAAGCTCCTCCTCGTAGCGCTCCATGATGAAGGTGTCCGCATGGTCGGCTTTCGATGCGGCTTTGAAGAGATAGGAAGGGTCGTTTTCGAGCGCATTCATCCAAGATTGCAGATAGGAGACGTGGTTCTCGTAGAACTCGCCCTCCAAATCGGTGCTCTGGATACCGAGGTCTGCGGAAAGGAACAGGCTTCCAAGCTCCGCGACCAGCTCTTCCTCAGCATAGGAGGGGCTTCCGAACCGGGTGTCGAGTTCACGGGCGAGGGCGGATGGGTGTCCGGTGGAGTGGGTCATCTCATGCAGCAGGACGCGGGTGAACGCTTCATCTGAGCGAAAGGTCTCTCGCGGGGCGATGAGGATGCGGTCGGTAGCCGGAGAGTAGGCGGCACTTCCGAGGTAGCCGCTGCTCTCGATGACGGGGCATCTGGAAGACTCCTCAAGGTTCTGTGCGATGGTTGCCGTTCGGTCGTTCAGATGGACGGGAGCGTTCTCCGGCGGGATGCCCTCGATATCCTCCGCATTGAAGACGTTCCAGTAGCCCACGAGCTTCGGGTAGCGTCCGGCAAGCTCCTTCTCGCCGGTATCCTCGTTTTCCTTGTAGAAGGCGAACTGCTTCCATTTCTCGATGAGCGCGGACTTGGCACCTTTTTTCACATGCCAACCGGCATCCTTTATCTGGTTGAAGGTAGCCCACCGGTTGTCCGTGTAGCCGCGCATGAACCCGATGAAGCCAAGATGCACGCGGTTTCCGCCCTGATACACGGTGCCGGAGACGGGGTTGTGCGGTGTTAGGGAGGGCAGGTACGGTTCTGCCCAACGAAGCCCGTCGCGCTTCATGTCCTCGATGATTTTCTCAACGACCGCCTGACGCTGGTTATCAATAATCTCCGTAGGAGTCTGCTTCTGCTTAGATTTCATCATGGTCTCCTTTCCGGGAAAGCTCATTGAAATTATACGATAGCTGCCGCTTTTCCGACATGTTCTAAGAAAACGACCCCACAGAATCGCATCTGCGGGGTCTTGACGGTACGTTTGTAGCGTAGGTGCGAACGGATTGAAACCTGCCCTTATTTGGCATCAGAGCCAGTCTGACGGGATTCGGTCGAAACAGTTTCCGTTTGCGCTTGTTTTTGATCGATACTGGTGGTCACGACCGTCCGCTCGTTCTGCTTCCAGAAGTTATAGGAGCAGGAGACGAGGGAGATGACCTGATTCGGTTCGGAATCGGTATCGAGTACCATGGCGGCAGATTCCCGCGAGGAATCGTACCAACTTCGGAAATCCGATTCACCGGCAAACGCCGTCCGTTTGGTCGGTTCCCATCCCTTCACGATGTTGGCGAAGCGCACGGTGTAGCGCATCTTCTTTTCCGGTGTCTGGATGAGTACCTTGGCGTGCTCTGATGCGAAAGTTTTATCGCTGTAGTTCTGGATGTTTCCGAAACAGGTGATGGCACCACCGATACGCAGGCTGTGTCCGAGGATGACGGCATTCGGACTTTGAAAGCCCTCCCTCTCGCATTCCGCGTCGAGATAGAGCGCACCCAAGGGGTTGTAGTTCCGGTAGATATCGTGATGCAGGTAGTAATCCGGGTCAGATGAGTGGGCTTGCAGGATGGGATGGTTGATATCCGTCCCCGGCACGGTTATCCATCCGATAACATCCCCGTTCACACTCTTCCAGTAATCCCAATCAACAGTAGGGAACTCGGATTCCCGACCCCCTGCGCTTTCCGTGGCGGTTTCCTGCGGCGTGCCGTTTGGTGACGGTGATGGACTTGCGTCCTGATAGAAATGAAGCAGCACGCCGAAAAGGATGGCAGCGACGGTCAGGAAGACCGCCGCTGCCGCAAAGGCCGCACGGGATTTCCGGTTATGATTTCCCAATCTGGCCATCTGAATTACTTGGCGGCATCCGATGTGGCCTGCGGGGCATCCTTCGTCGCTCCGCAGGTGGTGCAGACCAGCTTGTCGATGACCGTCTCATCGTAAGCCGGGGTGTCGGTGACCTGTTTATCATAGCCCTCGCTCACCATGACCTCATCGGTGATGGGGACGTTGGTGGAGTAGCCGGAGTGACCTGTCTGCTTGATGTGGTCATCGGCCTTGCCGTCGATGACCTGCTTGCACTCATTGCAAACGGTATGGTAGGTGGTCAGGTTCTGGTAGACGGGTGCCACGTGCTCCGTGTGCGTCACAGCGTCATGGTGGACGGTCTTGTAGGTGATAGACCAGTCGTGGGTGTGAGACTTCTCTTTGCTCTTAGAGCCGTCCTTCGCAGACGCGTCGGAACCGCTTTCCTTGGAATCTTCTACCTGCACGGATTCGGACTTGGAGCCTGCACCGGTTTGGTGGCTGATGCCGTAGTAGGCACCGCCGCCAATGAGTGCGACGAGCGCAAGGCCGCAGATGGCGGCAATGACCTTCCGGTTATGCGGCTTCTTCTCGCTTTCCGGGTTCGCGTGCATGTTGTTCCCATCCGCAGGTGATTCGGTGGAATCTCCGTCGTTCATCTCGATATCGTTCTCTTTATCGTCCTTCATGGGTGTATCCCCCTTTCAAATTAAAAGGAAGGCAGGGTGCCGAAGAGCTGGCACCCTGCCGGTTTCAGGCGTTACGGGCACTAGGCTTCGGTGTTATCCTCTGCGCTCTCGTCCGCATCGCCCTTGGTGGTCTTGCGGCTCTTGATGCCGTAAGCGGTCGCGCAGCCTGCGGCAATCAGGAGGATGCCGATGGCGATGGCGATGTTCGTCATGTCAACGCCGGTCTTTCCGTAGGTGGAGCCTGCCGGGGTCGAGGTGACGGTCACGGACTGTCCCTCGTCGTTGATATCCTTATGCTCCGCCACGGTAACGTCCGTGGTCTTGCCGTCGATATCGCTCTGTTTGGTCAGCTCCTCGAAGACAACCAGTGTATGACCGTCGAGGGAGGTTGCATCGAACTCGCCGAGGTTGATGGAGACCGTGCCGCTCTCACTGTTCGGCGTGAACTTGAGTTCGGCGGTCACGCCCTTGTCGGCAACCTTCAAAGGTTCGCCGGTCTTCTTATCCATGAGCGTGGCATGGAGCGTGTACTCCTTGCCGGGAATAAGACCCTCGTACTTCACCTCGTCAGTGATGACGGCATCCTTGCCAGCCATCAGTTCATGGTCACCGTCGGACTTGTCAGTCGCAGTGGTACCGATGGTACTCGGGGCGAGTTTTACCGTCTGTCCCTCGTTGTCCTTATCGCATTCGCTCGCGACGATGGAAACGGGAGTCTCATCGGAAGCGTTCTCGATGCTGCCCTTGAACATGACCTCAAAGACCACGAGGTTCTTGGTCTCGCCGGACAGGCGGTCGATAACGTCGTTGGAGTTGAAGGTGTAGTCCATGTCGATGGAACCGGACTCCTTCTCAGGGGTGAACTCCGCCGTCTTGTAGACAAGGCAGGAGAGGAGGTCTTTGTTCTCCTCGGCATATGCCTTGACCTTGGCGAGGTCAATGGAAGCGGTCGGGAGCTTCTTTGCGTTCGACCAGTCGATACCGTTATCAGTGACCTCGACCTCATCGGCCTTGTAGGTCTCCTCGATATTACGGACGGAGCTTGTGCCGCCGTCTGCGGTGGCGCTGCCGCTACCCTCCAGACCGGTGAGCTTCCAAGTGCCGTCTTCCTGCTCGGTGAGAGTCTGGGTGTCGGTCTTGACAGTCCAAGTGCCGTCCTCGTTCTCGGTGCGCTCGGAAGCATCATAGGTGTAGGAACCGTCCGCGTTCTTCACGATGGCGGCACCGTTGCCCCAGTCCTTGTCCTTAACCTTGATGGAGTAGGTGTTCGACTGGAAGCCAAGCACGTTCATCAGGCCGGAGGTGAACTTGGCAAGGTCATCCTCGGTGTACTTCTTCGCGCCTTCGCCGGTCAGTACGGGAAGGCCGGTCTTTGCATCCATCAGGATACCGGCCATGGTGTAAGCCTTGCCGGTGAGCACATGGTCGTACTCCACCTTGTCGGTGACGGTGGACTCGGCATCGGCGATGACGGTCTTGTCACCATCGAGCTTGTCCGTGGCTGTGGTACCAATCTCGGAGGTGTGCATGGTGACCGTCTGGTCTTCATCCTCGATATCGCTATGGGAAGCAATCTCCTTGTCCTTGTAGGACAGGGACTCGAAAGCGACCACCGGTGTGTTGTCCTTCAGAAGCGACCCATCGAAAGTGAAGGTTACATCGACGGTGCCGTAGGTGTCCTCGGGAACGAACTCGGTCTCGGCGGTGACGGGGTTGCCGTCGGCATCGAGGAGCTGCTTCTTGGAGACCTTGCCGTCCTTGTCGGTGACCTTCTCGTAGAGGGTGCCGGAAACCTTGTAGGTCTTGCCGGGAGTGACGTTCTTGTACTTCACGGTATCGACCACTGAAACCTCGGTATCGGAAACGACGGTCTTATTGCCGTCGAGACCGTCCTTGGCGGTGGTGCCGACTTCGGGCTTCGTGATGGTAACGGTCTGGGACTTGTCCTCGATATCGGCATGGCTCGCGAGTTCCTTGCCGTTCAGGGACAGGGACTCGAAAGCGACCACCTTGTCCTTGGCCTTGAGGTCGGACGCGTCGAAGGCGAAGGTCACATCGACGGTGCCGTAGGTATCATCGGGAACGAACTCGGTCTCGGCGGTGACGGGGTTGCCGTCGGCATCGAGGAGCTGCTTCTTGGAGACCTTGCCGTCCTTGTCGGTGACCTTCTCGTAGAGGGTGCCGGAAACCTTGTAGGTCTTGCCGGGAGTGACGTTCTTGTACTTCACGGTATCGACGATAGTAACATCGCCCTCACCGATAAGGTTCTTGTCCGCATCCAAGCCGTCCACGGCAGTGGTGGAAAGCGTGGGCTTCGTGATGGTGACGGTCTGGGACTTGTCCTCGATATCGGCATGGCTCGCGAGTTCCTTGCCGTTCAGGGACAGGGACTCGAAAGCGACCACCTTGTCCTTGGCCTTGAGGTCGGACGCGTCGAAGGTGAAGGTAACGTCCACATCACCGAAAGCGGTTTCGGGAATGAACTCGGTCTCGGCTGTGACAGGGTTGCCGTCGGCATCGAGGAGCTGCTTCTTGGAGACCTTGCCGTCCTTGTCAAGAACCTTCTCATAGAGGGTGCCGGAAACCTTGTAGGTCTTGCCGGGAGTCACGTTCATGTAATGGACGGTATCGACGATGGTGGCATTATCCTCGCCGATGAGGTTCTTATCACCATCAAGGGCATCCGTTGCGGTAGTGGAGAGCTTGGGCTTCGTGATGATGACAGTCTGGCCGGAATCATTCACGTCGGCATGGGAAGCAATCTCCTTGTCGTTGTGGGACAGGGACTCGAAGGCAACGAGAGAGGTACCTTCCTTGAGCGAACTGCCATCGAAGTAGAAGGTCACATCGACGTTTCCGTAGGAGTCCTCTGCGGTGAAGTTTGCTTCCGCAGTGACGGGGGTACCGTTCTTGTCTTTGAATACCTTCTTCGTGACCTTTCCGTTCTTGTCAAGAACCTTCTCGTAGAGGGTGCCGATGACCTTGTAGGTCTTGCCAGGGGTCACGTTGTTGTAGTGGACGGTATCGCGGACAGCGACATTTTCCTCACCCGTGACCGTCTTGTCACCGTCGGCGGCATCGACGGCGGTGGTGCCGATAACGGGAGCCTTCACGGTAACGGTCTGGTCAATGTCGTTGATATCCTTGTGGCCGGCAATCTCGATACCGTTCGTGGCAACAGTCTCGAAGGCGACGAGCTTGGTGCCGGTCTTGATGCCGCTGGCATCGAAGGTGAAGGTCACGGTCGCGGTACCGCTTTCGGCATCTGCCGTGAATCCCGCAATCGCGGTGACGGGATTGCCGTCGGCATCCACGAAAGCCTTCTTGGTGGACTTGTCCATAAGGGTTCCCGAGAGCGTGTAGGTCTGCCCGGCGGTAAGCCCGGTGTAACGGACATAATCGGTAACGGCAACATCATCCTCAGCGGTGACGGACTTGCTATTGTCCGCATCGCCCACGGCGCTTGTCGAGAGCTTCGGCGTGAGCACGGTCACCTGCTGGGAAACGTCGGATTTATCCCTATGCTCGGCGAGCTTCGCACCCTTTGCATCGGTAAGCGTCTCATAGACCACGAGGGTCTTCCCCTTGAGGTCGTAGGAATCGAAAGCGTAGTCAAGCGTGACGGAACCTGCGGAGTCCTCAGCCGTGAAGGTCTTCTCGGCAGTGATAGCCTGACCGTTAACCGTGACGGCATCGCCGGTAGCGGCATCATGCAGCTCACCGATGACGGTGTAGGTCTTACCCGCGACGAGATGGCTGTACTCTACCTTGTCGGAAATCTTGACGGTGCCGACCCCGACGTAATGGTCGCTATCAGAAGCGTCGTATGCGGTGGTATGGATTTCAGGCTCAGGGTCATCGAAGGTGCCAAGGTCGATGGTCTTGGCATCACGGGTCACGGTAACAGTCGTGTTGATGAGAGCATAGCCCTCATTAGCGGAGCAGCGAAGCTCTTCGACGGAATAGGTGTCAAAGGGCAGGGCACCGAGCTTGTTGTCCGCCTTGACGGCATCGGAGGTGGCAGTGGTGCCGTTCCCATCGAGTACGCTGTTGTTGCCGAACCAGAAACCGGCGTTAGCATCGAGCTTCGTGCTGTCAATGGTGCCGCTTGCGGTCAGCGCCCAATCGTTTGCGTTGGTGTTCGAGTCATGCGCGTTCCAAGAGGACGCGGAGCTGAAATAGCCGTTCTCGTCGGTCACGGCGATATGGGACTCACCGGTGGTGAGAGAGGTCACCTTGAAGGGCACACCGGCGAGGTGCGCGGAACCGTTATCGGCCTTTTTCGTGAACTCGATATCGGAGCGGTAGACCTGCTCGGCAACCTTCGGGACGTTGTAAGTACGAACGGCACCTGTGGTCGGATTCTCCTGAATCTTCTGGAAAGACACATCGTCGGACTTCACATAGCCTGCGGGTGCCTTGGTCTCACGAATGACGATGGTGCCGCGAGGAATACAGATATTATTCTGCCCATTGTAGAAGAAGGCATCGCCTGAGACGAAGTGCTCGGTGTCGAAATAGGAGAATCCATTAGCGTTCGTCTTGAACGTCCAAGAACGCGTCGGCTTCACGTCGGCGTTCTTAAGGTCATCGTAGCTCTTGTAGTCAAGGGTGGCATAGTAATCGACGGTGAACTCGGCACCTGCGAGGGTGGCGGAACCCTGCGGGAGGTTGCCCGCACCGTTATAGGTCTTCTGGCCGTCGTATTTACCAAGGAGCATAGCCACAGGGTCATTTGCAGGATTGTCGCTGACCGAGAGCTTCACAGGCGAGGACTCCCGATTCGCTCCGGAAACATCTGCGGTGTAAACCTGCGAATCGGTGAAATATCCCTTGGGAGCCTTGGTCTCCTTCACATAGTAGCGTCCGGGATTGAGCGAGACGGTGTTCGCGTTCCCGCTTGCGTTCGTCGTAAGGGTCGCTACCTTGTTCGAGCAGTTGGAGTCAGTGTAGACCCCATATTCGGCACCTGCGAGGGAATAGCAGTCATTGGCATCGGTAAGGGTCTTATTTGAGGAGTCCTTATGCAGTGTCAGATATCCCTTGTGCAACGTCTTGATGACACGGTAGTAGCGAACGGGATACTTGGGCGTGATTTTGGAAATCACGTTGCCGCCTGCGGAGTTCGGGAAATAGCCCTTTACAATTCCGTCTGCGTGGCTGGAAGAGTGCCAGAAAAGGTCTTCCGAGCTGTTGCTGCCCCAGAAGAAGCCGATATGGCAGTCTGAATTGCTATGATTCCAGTCCACCGGCTCCATGTAGATGATATCGCCCTTCTCAAGGATACCGGACGCGAGCATCTGCTCTTTGGAGCTGAACGTGTAGCTGACGGCATTGTTGTCGCGACAATACTCTTCCCATTTGGAGGCATTCGCTTCGTTGCCCCTGTTGTAGCCGTCCTTGGCGGTATAGTTTCCGATGATGGATGTGTTCGCTCCGCAGGCACGGAGGACGGCAACCACAAAACCGGTGCAGTTCATATAGGCACCGCTACCGTACTCACCCTTCGGTTTCCAGCAGTCCCAAGTGTCGATTGCACCGTCCTCGCCATGAGGTCCTTTGTTGCCGTAAGGTGTGGTGAGGTAATACTCGTCGTTCTCGTGCTGGGAGAGCACGGACTCGACCGTCTTGGTGGCACCGAGTGCTTGGTCGATGGTCTGACCGGCAGCATAGGTGCTAACACCCGATTTCTGCGCGGCGTAGGCAAGCCCGGTGGGGCAGGCCGATTGGAAGATGAGCACTGCGGTCATGACCGCAGTGAGCACCTTGGATTTCTTGATTCGTCCGAGAATCTTCATGTGTTCTTTTCTCCTTCCTTGTTTGCGTGGTTTTCTGTAGCTTCGTTGGTGGTTCGTTTGAACTGCGTTTCTCGTTTCGTTCTATCTCTAACCGAAGTCCTATCCGCCGATAGCCCCGGTGTTGTCTTCCTCGTCTTGACCTTCCCCGTCATCGTCCACGAAACCCTCGTCCTGAGAGATTTCTGCATCGCGGATGCGCTCGATGGCGGATTCGGTGTAGCCCATGATGCGGGCAATCTCATTATCCGAGTACGTCGGATGCGCGTGCTTCAAGTAGTCGAACACGGCGATGGCGCGGCGGTTGATGGATTGCACCGTGGCATCGGAGTAACACAGCTGCTCCATGGCGAAGAACCGCTCGCCGTTTATCAGCTCATCGCCCTCCCGCCACAGGAGCTTTTCGCCGTCCTTCTTGAGCCAGACCACATCGTCCAGCTCATCTGGCGAGACGAGGAGCATGGCGCTCCCGACCTGACGGGTGGCGGCGGGAACCTTGGTGCCCTCAAGGGTCACCTGCCCGCCTGCGTGCTGCGGATTTCCGTCATACCAGTGCTCTGCGAGGATGATGCCGTTTTCCTCAAGGGCACCGAGGTAGAGGTTCCAGTCGGTAAGGATGTTCGTTCCCTTCGCGCGGAACGGCTCGGAGTTCGTCTGGGCGGACGAGTCGAACTTCTCGTAGCGGAAGGACTTGTAGAGCACCTCGATTACCATGAACTGTCACCTCTTTCCTCTGTACTACTGGGCAATATCCTGTCCGGTGCGCGACTTGGTGGACTTGGCGGGGTCATCGCCTGCGAGCGCGTTCTTCCCGGTCTCCATGTCGCGTGCTTCGCCCGCAAGGCTCACGCCGTCCTTTGCGGCGGCACGCTCTGCGGCTTTTTCTGCCTTATAGGAGTCCTGCGCCACCTTGAGTGCGTGGGTGAGGTCGGTGGCCTTCACCTCGTAGCGCTGATACGGGTGCTCGGCATCGTCCTTCTTCCCCGTCCAGATGGGCACCGGCTCGTCCTTCTTGAGCGAGACCGTGGCGCGTCCCTTCTCAAGCATGTCCTTCTTCATGTAGTCGGAGAGGAACACATCGGTTGAGAAGCCGCTCACGTCGATGCCGTTCACCTTCGTCCCCTTGGGGAAGGAAACGAAGCACTTCTCGAAGGTGCGCCCGTCGCTTGCCTGAAAGTCGTGGGGCGTGAGGAAGGCGGCGGGCATGTTGATTTTGGCGTAGTTGTCTGCCTTGGGAGCCTGCTCTGGCTCCGGTGTCTTCTTGGGCATGTTTTTTCATCCTTTCTGTCTGTGCGGAACGGGTAGTCCCGCGCGGTGTGTATACGGTACCCGATTTTAGCACAATGGTGTGTTTTGGCTGCTTGGGATAGCTGTCGGCGAACGGATGCAAGTCCGGTTTGAGTGAAATCGGCTCATACCTATCGCACCCCTTTCACATGGTTCATGGATTGTTCCGCGCAGTTCGCGTCGCGGGTTTCGAGCACAGCGCTCCCGGAAGCGCAGTCGTGGGATTCGGCATTCAGGTCGTAACCGCTTTCCAAGGCATCCGTGAACTCGCTGCCGTATACGTTTTCGAGTGCCGCGTGGCATGTGTCGCGCACCTCGGCAAGGCTCATATGGTCTGCCGATGCGAACTCGTTTAAGTCGCGCATGTTATCCATGACTTCGGTATCGAAGGTGAAGGCCGGGTAGGAGCAGAACCCCGAGCGCATGAACTGGCCGGTGAAGGCTCCGAGCTGGGAGATTTTCGAGAGCATCGCTTCTCCCATGTTATTGGTGTCGAGGAAAACGGTCGCGTCCTGTTGCAGCGGGGAACCGAAGTTCACGGTGACGCTGCTCCAAGGCTGTCCGAACGATTCGTCGGTGGGGTCGGAGAGATAGGCGGTCACTGCAAGGTTCCCGTCCGCATAGGACTCCCTGACGAGTTCGACCTGCTGGGTGTATCCGAAAGCATCGAAGGAGAACTCGATGCCCGATTTCTCGCTTCCATTTCCTTGCAGATTCCCGGAAAGCATATCCGGGGAGAGCGGTATGGCAGGGCGGTCTGGTGCGGATGTGGTCATATCGTAGGGTACTTCTGGGGTCTGGGCTTCTGGCGCGTGGGGCATGGAAGCCTGCCCGAAATCCATGTTTCGGATATCCTCGGGAAGCATATCCGGTGATAGGAGTGTTGCCATGGCATTCCTTCCTTTCTGCCGCTACCTGCGGCCTTTCTTCGTGGGTTTTCTCGGTGTGAAAATGGGTTCTACCGACCCGTCCTTTTGAAGAACGACTTTGCAGTCGAAGGTCTTCCCGGCCTTGGACTTGCAGCCCCTTAGCGAGACCGCCTTTCCATCAAGAAGAGATGCGGCCTGCTTCTCGGTGAACTTCTTGGTGCAGAAGCCGAACAGCTTGAACCCGCAGCCCGAGACCTCCTTCCAAGTGCCGTCCTCCTGCTTCTCGTTCTTGATGGAGGAGCAGGCGTAGATGGTGCCGGTTTTTACAACGTCCTTGCCGCACTTTGGGCACTTGCCGACCACGGCCTTTCCGGTACCTGCGATGGATGCGCCCACATAGGCGGTTTCCCGGTGGTGATTGAAGACCTCGATGACGGAATCTTGCAGGGCGTTCACGTCCACCTTGCCGTCTGCGATATCCTGCTGGATGAGCCACCATCTTGCAGTCACGTCCGCGCCGCGAATCTCCGGCGGGAGGAGCGCATAGAACGCCTTGGCCTTATCGGTCGCACGAACCTTTCCCTTTCGTTCCTCAAGGTAGCCACGGGTTTTCAGACCCTCGATGATGGAGGAGCGGGTGGCCGTCGTGCCGATGCCGCCGTGCTCGCCCTTCTTGCCGTCATCCTTGCGTTTCAGGATTTCGCGGATTTCCGGGTCTTTGACGTACTTCGCGATGGATGCCATGTCGGCAATGAGGGTGCCCTCGGTGTAGGGTTTCGGGGGCGTGGTCTCCTTCTCGTCGATGGCGCAGGAGATGCCGTCAAGGGTGTGGCTCCCTTCGGGAACAAGCGGGTTCTCCGAATCGGAGTCCGCCCCATCGCTTTCATCCGAAACGTTCCCGAACACGGCCTTGAATCCCGCGTCTATAAGGCGCTTCGCCGTGAGAACGAGCGAGCCGCCATCCACGTCCGCCGTGCTCTCGCTCACGTCGTAGACGGCGGGAGGGAGGAACTGCATCGCATAGCGCTCGCAGATGGCGGTATACACCTTGGCTTCTTCCGTGGTCATCTTAGACACCGGGGCTTTTGCTTCCTGCGGGATGATGCCGTGGTGGGCAGTCACGTTCCCATCGTTGAACGCCTTGGAATGAAGCGAGTAGTCCAAAGGCCAGCTCACACCGAGATTTTCCATGGCCTGAGAGAGAACAGCGGGAGCCTGCTCGCGATGTTCTTCCTTGAGGTATTGGGAATCGGAGCGGTTGTAGGTGATGGCTTTGTACTTATCACGCAAATCCTGCGTGATTTGCTGAGTTTTTGCCGCAGTGAAACCGAAACGCCTGCTCATGTCGGAAAGCAGCACGGTCAGGTTGTAGGGGAGAGGAGGATTCTCCTGCTTTTTGGAAACGGTCGTTTCAAACGGCAGGTCGCGCCCGTCGAGCTTATCCTTGAGGGCTTCCAGCGCGTCCGTATCGAACAGGTGCTTCTCGCCTGCAAGCAGTTCCTTCCCCGGCTTGAACTTGAAGGTGAGCGCACCCGCATCCGAGGTACCGCGAGCCGAAAGCTCGTAAAACTTACGGGTGACATGGTGCTCGATGGCGTTGTCGCGCATGACCACAAGCCCGAGCGTCGGGGTCTGCACGCGACCGACGGTGAAAAGTCCGCCAAGACGCTTCGTGGCAAGTCTCGTCTCGTTCACGCCGAAGCACATATCCGCCATCTGGCGGGCGTAGGCGGCGTTCCCGGCACCCCGGCAGGAGTCGTTGGGCACGAGCTTGTCGAACGCCTTCACGATGTTCTTCTCGATGTTGTCGTTCACATAGACGCGCTCGACCTTCCCGGTGTAACCGAGGTAGTCCAAAAGCTCGTCCACGATGAGCTGTCCCTCATCGTCCGGGTCACCGGCAGCGATGACGGAATCGCAAGTTTCAAGGAGTCCCGCGATTTCCTCCACAAGGCTCTTCTTGTCCTCGGTAGGCTCCTTCGGCCAGTTGTGAACCTCGACGGGAAGAGCATCAAGGCTCCAAGGCTTCCCCCATTTGGGGTCGATGGCATCCGGCTCCACCAGTTCCAGCAGGTGCCCGGCGCAGGCACAGACCGTGTAACCGTTTCCCGAGATGGGAAGGCGGGCGCTTTCGGACACCTCTTTCCCCGTGATGGCACGGGCGATATCGCGGGCAAGCATCGGCTTTTCCGCGATGACTAATTTGCTCATATGGCTTTCTCCTTTCTGCTTCATTTAAGGGACGAAGGTTAATATCTCCTATCCAGCCGGTAATCGTTAACGGCCTGCGTATCTATCCAAGGCACTTCGGGCGTTGCAGAATCCTGTCAATATCGAGACCGGAGCAATTTCCCACAAGCGGAAGCCCGGATAGGTCTTCGAGTGCTTCGATTTTCCTGCCGCTTACGAACACGAAGGCATCCATATCCCGTAACAGGGCGAAGTAACGGATGAAGTTCTGCCTGCTGTAGACGCTCAAGACCATATTCGTCTCCACTTCGCGCCCTCCGTAGCTCCCCGTGCCGTCCGGCTTGATGCCCGCGATGAGCGGGGTGTCGTAGGCATCGGTCGAGAGAAGGATGGCGAGCAGAACATCGTCTCTGGTCGGGCTGTTGGCGAGAACCACCGGGGAAGCAAGAAGCTCGGGAAAGCGCTTTACCTGTTCGATGGAGAAGCCGTGGCGGTGGGGGTTGTAATCGGATTTCGGTGTGAGAGCCTGAAAGAGATGCTTCTGCGTGTAGAGCATAGGTCGCTGCTCGAACCCGGTCTTCAAGAATATCTCCGGCGTGTCGCAGACTTTCAGGGCATCGTAGGGGCTGTATGCGCCGCAGGCGGCAAGGTCAACCTCCTGCCCGAACCGCAGATACTCACTGCATCTGTTCGCATAGGCTTCTTGTGCTTTTACGTTTCCGTTCCCATCCTTAAGGCGGACGATGCCGCACACGTCGAGATAGGTCAGGCGTTCATTATCCGGCATTGCCACGGAGTTCTCGTACTCGCTGATGGTAGTGATAATCTCGGAGCCTTTTTCTACTTTCGTCATTCGCACCTCCCGTTTTTTTCGCGTTTGTGGAGATGCCGCCCCCATACGGGATGCGGCATCCTGCCTTTCTATTTTTTGTCACTTCGTGTTCTATCCGATGTTCTGGTCATCCTTTCCGGGCGCATCCCTTGCAGGCGCATCCGCCGCGAGTGCGTTCCTGCCAGAGGTGCAGTCGTGGCTCTCCACGGTAATGTCGTAGCCGCACGGAGTGATACCGTGCCGGATATCATCGACAGCCTTCGCCCCGCTTCCGGGTTTACTGATAACGGTGAAGTAACCTTCCACGCGGGCAGTCTCCCCATCCGTGAGCGACCGGCTCTCCCCAGTCTCTGGGTCGAAGCCCACGGCTACGATATCGCCGTTTAGAACAGTGTAGAAATCCCCCATCTCCACGACCTTCGAATAATCGAGCTGGGAAAGATACCCGGCCTTTGCCATCTCCTCGGTGGCGAAGATGGCACGGTTTGGCGGGCAGGTGAACAGACCCTCCTCGTTCACGTAAAGGGAAACCTTCTCGCCGAAAGCGATATCGAAAGTCTCGATATCTCCACCCACCAGTGCTTGCAGTGGTTTTAAGGTGGAGCCGTTATTATCCGGCAGAAGGGTCACCTCGCGCGGAGGTTCGCCGGTGGCGATGAGCATGGCACGGATACCCTGTTCTTCGGGAGTACCGAGCGCGTCTTCGGGAAGCGGTGCGCCGCCCTCGTTCTGGATAAAGGCGGAAAGCTCCACGCGGGCGCGGTTCATCGTCGAAACATGGTTTGCGACCTCGTAGCGGCTTTCCAGCTGCTCCCGGAGCAGGACTTTCAGGAGAGGAATCCGGTATTCGTCACCGGCTGTCTCCTTGAAATCACCGATAGGGTCGTAATCCGGGTTGCCCCAATCGGAGCGGAATCCGCCGTCTTGCAGCACGCGGCGCACGTACTCCTCCGGCTGCTCATCGAGATTCAGGTATCCGGTGAGGGTTGCCCAAGTATCCCCCTCCGGCCAAGCGAAGGCATAGGTGAAGGATTCCTTATCCGTCTGTTTGGCGAAGCCTGCGCCCGCGCCTTCCCTGCCGAACAAGGAACCTATCTCCTTGAAATTATCGGTCATCTATTCCATCTCCTTGTTCTGATTGATTTTTTTGGTGCTATCGAGTCCCGTCTGCTCCGCAAGTGCTTCCTTGCCGGATGCCATGTCACGGGACTCGGACTTGACACCGGTTTCGGCAACCAGTGCCTTTTCGGGTTCCACCTGCGCCAGCAGATAATCCTTCATGGATTCCAGAGCTGGAAACGGGGTGCCGTCCCTAGCTTCCGCGAGCAGATAGCGCATCTGCTGGGAGGTAAGGGTTGGGGTGTGCATAAGGATTGTGGAGACCTTTGCCATAGTGGCATCGGAAAACTCTGCCGCCGTTGCATCGAAGACGGCCATGAGCTGTTGCGCGTTCATGTCTGCGCACACCTGCATGGTCATCATGAGAAGTGGTGTGTTATATCCGCACCGGTTCACGGCATAGGCACAGGCGCTCATCTGCTCTACGGAAAGGGAAGCCGGGAACAGCCCTGCAAAGTCCGCATCGCTCAGGTCTGCAACCGGGGTCTGCCCGCGCATGGCGGTAAGAAGCGCGATTTGCTGCTCCGGTCTGTATTCCGGGTTCATGATACGCGCCACCTGCGCTTCGGTCAGCGAGTGCTCACCGGTATAGGGGTCATGACGTGCGTTTTCCATGGCGGCGGCAATGACTTCCATGCTCTCAGGGGTAAACGCGGGCTTTGCGATGGCGCGGACGGTCTCATAGGGGAGAAGGCCTTGCAGAAGGAGGTTGTTGATGGTGAGCAGCTGGGAGCGGGAGAGACGTTCCACAGGTAAGTCGCTCCCCCCGTGCGCCACGACCAGATAGGCGGCTTCCATGCGCCGTGCGTCCATCTGCGGGTCTAGGAAGCGTGCGAAGTCTCCGCCCCTGATGGCGATTTTCGCGATGGCCGTCATCTGGGCTGCGGTGTACTTGGGGGTCGCGAGGGCATCCAGTACGTCTTCTCCCACCGCCGGATTCAGTGCGGCGGCGATGATGGCATTGGCCTGAAAGCCGTTGTACTCGTGTTCGGTCAGGCGCATCGCGTTGGCTTCGGTTAGGCCACGGTCGATGGCCTGTTCGTACTGAACGAGCTGTTTGTCGGTAACGGTTTCCGGGTCGAATGTTTTTCCGTCAGGTGTCATAGGTGTCCTCCTTTCTGTTCATGAAACGACTTTGTCACAGGGAGCCATCTGCCTTTTCCGCGCGTGTCGGGGCATCCTTCGTCTCCGACTGGCTATCGAGTTCGGTGCGAGCGGCCTTCGCGTCGCGGGCTTCGGATGCGAGAGATGCGGCAGTCGCTTCCAGCTCGGCGGATGCAGACTTCTCGGCTGCACGCATGGCTTCGGCGGGGGAAGCCCCGTCCATCAGCGCGAGGTTTACCGAACGCAGCTGCGCAAGGTCAAGCTCCGTCACGGGGAGGTCTTTGCCGCCGTGGAACAGCACGGAAACAGCCGCCTTAAGTGTCTGCTCGTCCATATTGCGAAAATCGAGGGGGTTCTTGCCGACAGAAGCGATATCCAGAAGACCGCGCATCTTACCGGACGAAAGGGTCTTGTCGGCTATCGTCTCAAGCGTCTCGGGCGAGACGTGCGGGCTGCGGGCGGCTTCCATGAGGATATCCGCCTGTCCGTGAGAGAAGTCATGCTTGGCAATCTGCGTAGCGATGGGAAGCGGCACATGGCTCTCCATCGCTTCCGCGTAACGCGGGTAATCTACGTTTTCAGGCACCGTCGCAACGCTCTCCGGCACCGCTTCATAGGAGACGATATTTCCGTCGATGCAATAGCCGAGGTCGATGGAAAGATAGCTGTCAGCTTCCTTGGTCTCGGGGGAAAGCTCGCTCTCCTTAACGAGTCCCATGATGCGGTACACGTCCTCGGGGGTCGCGCCGGAATCGAGAAGTTCGTGGAGGGTGTTCTCGATAGCACCGGAAACATCCTCCATTTCCGGGTCGGACGTGCGCTCACCGAGTGCGAAGCAGGGACGGCCAAAGTTGGTGTTCAGACTATCGACGGTATAGACACGGAGTGCGTAATCCCCCCGGAACGTCAAAGTAGTCCTCATCGTTGAAGTAGGAGAGCAGGAGGGAGAGGTCAACGGGAATCTGCTCCTGCCCAATCCAGAAGTCGTTATCTTGCATGGCAATCATCCTTTCTGTGTTTCTAGTTGTACGGTTTGCTGGCTTTCTGTGGTTCTATCTAACGGGAGAGGTCGGGCTTTGCGACCAGATGCTCGCGGGAAGGTGCGGCAGAACCGCCTGCAAGCTGTTTGGAAGCTGCCATCATGTCCTTGGCTTCCCCGGAGAGGGAGATGCCGCCGCCACCCTTTCCACCGATGCTTGCACCCTTTGTCACGACGGCCTGAACGACCTCTTTTGCGGCCTGCTTGGCGGTATTCACAAGGCCGCTTCCCGTGCTGTCACCGAAATCTTCTGCCATGTTCATTTCTCCTTTCTTGGTGGAAACGCCTAAAGGGCGTTTTCGTTGCTGTCTCTCGACTCATTCAGTTTCCGAATCATATCGAGGGCGGCTTTCCTGTTCTCCGGGAGAGCGAAGCGCGAGAGGGCGGCTTCTTTCGCTTCCCCCGAAAGGGAATAGCCGCCAGCGTCCGCACCGGGCAGGATGCCGAAGACCTTCTGAATCTCGCAGTCGGCGAAAACGTTGCCCTGACCGAAACGGGATGGAGAGCAATCGGTGGCGGCATCGAAGTCCTTGTAGACGGCGATGCCGGTGGACGTGCCGTTCCAGCGCCCAACACTTCCCGACACGAGGATGTGGTTGCCGCCGTAAGGGTTGACGAAATCCGACATGTCGGACTTCTCCCCGTTAAAGAAGGCGGCAAGTGCCCGCATCTCCTCCTCGTAATCGAAATCCTTCATCTCCATCTGATGATTGAAAATCTCATCGTCGGTGAAGTCCTCGCGCACCTCATCCTCGGTCAGACCGTCACGTTCCATGAGGTCGTTTATCGCCATCTCTTCGCCTTCGTCTCCGTAGTAGGAGTCTTCGTCGAAGACGATACGCTCTTTCGGTTTCGGTTCCATAGAGTCTCCTTTCAGCAGAAAACGGGTGGAGCCTTGCCCTCACCCGTTTTCAGGCACATTTCTAACGGTTGTCGGTGTCTACAGGCGGCTGCGCATCTCTATCGTCCTTTTCCGGGGCATCCTTTTCCGGGGCGTTACCATCAAGCCCATCCCTGCCGTTTTCCATATCGTGCGCTTCGCTGTCAACGGAAACCGCTTCCGGTGTGTTATATGCCATAGCGTGTTCCTTTCCATCGGAAGCCTTCGCTTGGCTCCCAATAATAACTTATTAAGGGGAAGGGGCGCACCGGTTTCGGCACGCCCCTTCGGTGAGCGGTAGCAGGTTTTCGGTAAGCGTCTATGCGCCGAGGATTTCCTTCGCCCAAGAGCCGGACTTTACAAGCCCCATCATGGTCGTGATGAGAACGGCGATAGTCTTGATGATGACACCGAACGAGTCGAATGTTTCTACGCCCTGTGCGAGACCAAGCATCTCAGCCTTTCCAAGTCCGCCGGAAACCGCGAGGGCGGTCACAAGATGCGGATAGAGGTAGAGGATAAGAACCATGACCACGCCTGCGAGGGCTGCTGCCGCAAAGTTCTTGAGGTAACCGATTCCGATTTGCTTCGTCTCCTCGAAGCCGAGAAGGGAAATGGGAATCGGAGAGAAGGCGGCATAGACATAGAGCTGAACGGAACGCCCGAGGGCAACGACCATCGAAATGGCATAGAAAACGAGTCCGACCACCCATGAAATGAGTCCGAAAATCAAAAGGAGGAAGCATCCGCCGAACGTGGCGTCGGCTGCATCGTCCTTGGTCATCTCGATTCCGGGTTCATACCAGTTTTTCGATTGCAGCTTGTCCGACACGTTACCAACGAGGTCGTTGAAGATGCCGTAGATGGCGGAAACAAGGTCGAGGGCGTTGTCGATGAAGTAGCTGAGGATGCAGTAGGTCACCACGAGGAACACGATATCCTTCACGGCGGGAAGGGTGCTCGTCGCGTCGATGCGCTGGCTAATCTTGATGAGCTGCATCAGCATGAAGAGACCCAGGATGGCATGGGCAACGGGGATGACCCCGGCTTGATAAAAGTCCTTTATCACGCCATACGGCTCGGTTGTTCCGAAAAGCTCGTTGAACGGCCCGGAAATGAACCTCGCATCAAGCGTCTGGTTGATGACACCGAAATAGGTGTTGAAGAGCGTGGCAGCGATTTGGAGAAGACACGTTTTAATCATGTTGGGGATATCAAGGAAGTCCCCGAGGACACCCGCGTAGGCCGGATGGGGAATGAGGAGCACGAGTGCGCAGGCGGCGAAGAGCGCGAACGTGCCCGCGAGACAAGCCTTTCTCCTGCGCAGGGGAACCGTCTTCGTCTCCTCATGCTGTGTGGATTGTAAAGTCAGTTGTTCATTCATAGAGATTCCTTTCTGCCTGCATGGCGATGCTGCCCTAGCCCTCGAAGGAGAACTCGCCCGTGGACTGCTCGTAAACGCAGGTGATGGAAACAGAGTTTGTGTCGTTGAGCTTGAAGTCCGTGGTGATGACCCCGTTCTCATAGTCGAGGTTCACGACTTTCTGCCATGTAGCTTCGGTGACAGAAGGGTAATGGACGGCGCACCACTTGGAGAGGGCGGTGATGACGGCCTTCTCATCCCCGCCGAAGAGTTTCGTGACCTCGCTGTTCATGCCCTTCACGGTAATGTTTGTGACCGCTTCGGCACGCTCGTATGCGGTGTTTTTCTGAGCGAACATCGTAGAGCTTGTAAGGGTGGAGATGGTGTTCTCACCGGGGGTCTTAGAATCGGAGTTCACCGCAGCGCCACTGCCGTCCGTGTAGGTCACGATATGGGTGCCGGTATCGGTCTCGAAGACGATGGTATAGAGATAGCCGCCGTACCCATCGGAGGTCTTTTCCACGCGGGAGATGGCGTAACTATGGACGGTCGGAGTTCCGTTCACCGTTTCCACGTAGGAGTCATCGGCAAACTTGAGGGTGTAGCGCCCCTCGCTTACCGACCAGACGGAAGAGGAGAGGGTGTCGATGAGTTCCTTGGCATCGGTATCGTATCCCTTGATGATTTCCTTCTGGGCATCGGTAAGCTCCACTTTCCCGGTTTCCTCCTTCGTCTTCTTCTCAGCGGCTGTGGTAGTGTCCGTGTTATTTCCTGCGTTCTGCTCCTTTGCGGTTTCCGCGCGGTGATGCGACACGTTGATGGCGCTCATGGCAGAGCCGCAGGTGAACATCAGGAGCAGGCACAGGGCGATGACGGAAAACTTCTTGTGTTCCGCCATCCATGCTTTCAGTTTCTTCATAGCAGGTATCCTTTCTGGTTTCCTAGCGCCAGTCCCATGGATAGCCGCAGACAACCCATCCTCTTCCGTTTTGGGAAACCCAATCGGACAGGGAGATGGTGCGCAGACCGGAGTAAATGCTATCCATGACCTTGCCGTCACCGATATAGATGCCGACGTGCCCGTAAGCGTTACCGGCGGGGGTGTTGGAGCCGTATTGGGCGGAGATGAGCATTCCTACCTTTATCTGGGAGAGGTCGGTGGTGGCGCGTTTCTGGCTGTAATTGGCACCGTATCCCTGATTGCCGAGCTGCGTATTGCCGTTGCCGCCAACGGGATGACCGGCTCTTGCATAGACCCTTGTTGTCCATGTGGCGCAAAGGTTGGCTCCCGGCCACGGAGTCTGCGAGCAGGCATTCACGATATCCTTCTGCCACTGGTCGGCGCTCTGGTAGTCCTGCCCGCCACCGGGAATGAGGGTGGTGCCGGAGTACCGATTCTTGAACTCCTCTGCGGTCATGGAGTCGAGCTGCGCAACGAGCGGATAGGCTTGGCAGATGGAACGGTACTGGGCGATATAGCTGTCCTGCGACGCGGTGTAGTACCCACCCTCGCCGAGGGCACGCAGGAAGAGTTCGGAGTTGTTGGTGTCGATGGCCTTCTGGTAATTGGCAACGCGGGTGTAGTTGGACTGCTTGTAAAGATGCTCGCACCGGTATTTCATGTACGAATCATCGTCTTTGAAGACGGCGAAATCCGCGTAGGTCTTGTAGGCAGAGCCGGAAGCACTGTATTCGGTGGTGAGCATTTTAACGGAACCCGTGATGAGTCCGCCGTAGTCATAACCGGCATATTTCACGCCGCCGTAGTTGTGGTACAGCCGCCCGAGGTCGGAACCGGAGTCCGAGGTGCCGTTCTCAATCATCATCTGGCCGAGGAGCGCCGAAGCGGGATATCCGTACTGTTCGTGGGCGTTCAGGCACGCGAGCACGAGGTCGTAGGTGACCCATGCGGGCATCCCGTCAAGCGATGCGCTCTTTTGCTCCTCATCGGCGGCACCGCCACCGACAACGGAAATCAGGCCGAAGGCCAAGATGAAGGCAATGATGAGTGGAAAGAATTGGGAGACGGCACCGGCAAGTGATGAAAGCATTCCCTTGATGCCACCGGAAAGAATCGTGAGCGCCTTTTTCTTTCCCGCTTGCGCCGCAGCATTCTCGTAGACGTTCCTATGGAAGTATTTGGAGAACTGCATCCGCTTCTGGGCAGC
The DNA here is from genome assembly GCF_027674365.1 of Coprococcus sp. AM11-30B. Taxonomy (NCBI): domain Bacteria; kingdom Bacillati; phylum Bacillota; class Clostridia; order Lachnospirales; family Lachnospiraceae; genus Coprococcus; species Coprococcus sp. AM11-30B. The sequence continues at coordinate 79,082 of NZ_JAQDVB010000016.1, forward strand.
TTTTTTATCCAGTTTCTCGGTGCGGTATTTCTTTTCCGAGAGGGCACCGAGAGAGTCTTTCTTTTCAAGTGCATCCTTACCGGAACGAAGGTGCTTTCTCGCCTTTCCGGCAAGTTTCGCGCCGGTGTGCGCGGTTGCGACCAAATCGTCCGTGCCTTCCAGCTCGGAGTCTTTGAGAGCGTTGTGGGCAGCTTTTGCGGCTACACCCTTTGCACCACGTTTCAGGCTCTTATTCAGATTGTGGCGAGACTGCACCTTTTTCGTGAGGGCATTTTTTCCGGTTAGCTGGCTACGGGATTTTCCGTCAAGGGCATCGGCGGCGGAAGTCTTCTTACGTTTCCTTGCGATGGCATCGAGGGCGGTACTTCCCGCGCCGTGCGTGCCCTTCTTGCCGACGGAATAGAGGTCACCCTTTAAGGCTTTGGCGCTCTTATCTGCCTTTTCCACCAGACCGGTATTGACGGCATCCGTCTTTTCGGTCTTGAGGAGATTACTCATGGCTTTTTCACGGTCGTTTCCGCCGGTCGTGAAATCCGAAGCCTTCATCTGACGTTCACCGTCCTTTCCGGGGTCTTCTTACTGGGTTGCTAGATAACGGGTTTTGCATCTTTCTTGTCCCCAAGCCCCGTCTTCTTCGTCTCATTGGGGTTCGTGGAGAACAGGTCATAGAGGACGTTGCCGGACGGGAACTTGCCGCGAATCGGCACACGGGCGTTTCCTGCAATGAGCAGGCCGTCACCCGGCTCTGCGGACTCGTCGATGCACTCCTCCTCCTGCTCGGACAGGTTCAGAAGTTCCGCCCACTTCATGCGGTCGAGCGGGGACTGCTTGAGAAGCATGAGGAAGTCCGCGTTAAGGACGATATTTCGCGCCGCTTCGTTGGCGAGCATCGCCGTGGCGTTCTGACTGATACCTGTCAGCAAAAGTCCGAACTTACGACCCTCGTTGGAGAAGCGGGAGAAGTAGTTAAGTACCGTCGGGTACGCGAACATACTCTGCATCTCCTCGACGTAGAGCCATGTGCGGACGTTTCGCTTTGCATTGAAGTACATGCGGTTGCGGACGGCTTCGCAGACGTTGATGAGGGCGAAGACCAGCATGGAATCCGGCAGGTCTTTCAGGTTGAAGTCCACGATGCGGGTGTTGAAATCGACGTTGCTCTGATGGTTGAAGAAGTTCATGGAACCCTTCACGAAGCGCTCGTAACGGAGCGCGATGACCTGAGCCTGCTCCTCCGGCTGCTCGTTCGCGGCATCGTAGAAGTCCTGTAAGGTCGGCGGAAGATTGTCTCCGCGCTCTGCGGCCTTCTGGAAGGCAAGCTCGGTGCAGCGCTGTACGAGTGACTGGTCAACCTCAGAGAAGTTCGACCCGGCTTCGGCAGCGGAAGCGCCCGCCTGAGCTAACATCGCGTCCACCTTGAACGCAATCTGCTCGTTTCTCGTCATGTGTTCCACGGATACCGTATCGAAGGGGTTCAGATGGGTTCCGGTACCCACGCCGAAGTGGTAGGTGCTACCGCCGTAGCGTTCGGCGATAGCGGTGTACTCGCCTGCGCGGTCGATGACGTAAATCTCGTCCGTCGGATTGGAGAAGATGGTGCCCGTCATCTCGGTCTTGGTGAACATACCCTTACCGGAGCCGGTCTTGCCGCAGACGAAGCCCATCGGCGAGGTGAGCTTCTTGCGGTTGCAGACCACGAGGTTGCGGCTGTGCTTGTTCTGGCCGTAGAAGTTGCCGCCTGCATCGTCAAGCTCCTGCGTGGCAAACGGCACGAGGATGGAAACCTGCGCCGTGGTGAACATGCGGGAGATTTCCACGTGGTTATGGCCGAGCGGGAGGATGGAATTAAGTCCCTGACGCTGGCGATAGTCATAGGTGTCAAGCTCGATGGAGTTCTGACGTGCCGTGGAGATGATGCGAAGCACCTGCGTATCCAGCGCTTCCTTGCTCTCCGCGTAAGTGTAGACAAGCCCCGTGAAGACATAGAGACGCTGGTTCTTGTTCTGCAAGTGGTCGAGCACGTCCTCCGTCTCCTCCTTGGAGTATTTCAGCTCCTGCGGGAGGATGGAGAAGTCATAGCCTTTGTTCACTGCCGAGCGCTGTTCCTCGATGATTTCCTTGTCAATCCATGCGGAACGGGTGCGCACGTAATTGATAGCCTTGGATTTATCCATGGGCTGCACGTACCACGTGATAGCCATGGGGATAGGAAGGTCTGCCATGTCGGCAAGTGCGCGGTCGGAAAGTTCCGAGCCGAACTTCTTCATCACGAGTACCTGTGCGTAGACCCCGTTATCGAGTTTTACGCAGTCGTTATAGTGGCCGTCCGGGCGGAAATCAATCTGCGTCGGTGCGATGCAGTCCTTGGTAGTCTGTAAGCGCTTGGCGGAAATATCGCGCTGGTAATCGAACAGGAACGGCTTATAGGGGTTTAAGAGTGAATGGATGACAGAAAGGCGCTGGGTGCCGTTCATAAGGTGTGCCTTGCTGCCGATGGAGTTTAGGATGCGGGAGGATTCGACCTCGATACGGGAGAGCTGACGCGCTGCATCTTCTGCGGTGTCTGCCGTCACGGAATAGGTGAGGTAGCGGTTCCTGCGGATGTTGCTGACCCCCTCCTTCACCTTATCGTTCAGGATGTTGTTGAATACCTGCGCGTCGTTCCTTGCAGCATCGTTTGCCTGACGCTCCGGGTCGAAGAACTTGCGATGACCGACCTCTTCCTTGAGGAGCGGCGTGTTGATGACGCTCATCTGCACGAGCGTATCCGCACCGAACTGGTCGTAAAGGCGGGTGATGGCGGAGAACATGGCTTTCTGCTGCTCATCGCGCACCGAATGATAACTGGTGTCATCGAAGGCGATGGAAGAGGAAAACATCCCCTCCTCCACCTCACAGATGCCATCCTGATACATCTTGTTGTAGCCGATGTAGTTCACCACGTCTTTCGCGGAGTCGCGCTTCTTTCTGGCATCGGCCATCTTATCGGAAAGCTCCTTGTCCCTGTCCTTTAACTGGGACTTGACGGAGCTGTAGGTCTTTTTCGCTTCCTTCTCGGCCTTCTTGGCTTCCTTTTTCCTGCGCTTCATCTCGCGCTTGGCGTGCTTCTTCTCCTTTCGGGTCAGCTTTCCGGCACCCTGCGTGACGTGTGCGACCTGAGAGATGGCATCCATGTCGATAGCGCCGGTATCGGAGCGCAGGGGCGCGGTGTTCCCGAACCCGTCACCGGATGCATGGACGAACGCGTCCACGTCAAATGCGGCGTTAAGAGATGACCCGTCCTGCCCTTGGGGAGTAGGATTCGATGCCGCGAAGGTTTCCCTGCTTTCGGTAGTGTTTTCCATAGATAGTTCCTTTCTGCTTGCTGTTTTCCGACTCAGAGAGAAGCCCCGCAAGACGCATGGACGGCTTGTAGAAGATGCGGTCGTTCGTGAAGTTTGCCTTAAGCCAAAGCGGCGCAAACTGCTCGAAGGGCATCCCGCAGGGCTTCACGAAGCCCACGCACCAAAACGGCAACGAGACGGCGTAGATAAAATAGGTGCAATCGCTGACGTTCAGCCCCAAAACGAAGTAGATGTAAAGCCCGGCAAGTACCGAGACAGAAAGCGCACCCGTGATGGATACCAGGGTGCGCATGGTCATCTTGCCTACGATTTTGGGCTGATACTCGGCGATATCCTTGTGTACTGCTACAGAGAGCATGTTAGATATCGCTCCTTTCTAGCCCGCGAGGGAACCCCAGTTGATACCGGTCTTGAAGTACACGGCAGCACCCACGACGATGGCACCGCCGATAATCATGGCGAGGGCACCGGAGAGCTGACCGCCGCCGCCCTGCATACCGTCCTTGATGGTAAGGCCAAGGTTCACAAGGCCGAAGACGATGAGGATGCCGCCGAGGGCGGTCACACCATCAGAGAGAAGGTTTTTCACGTTTTCCAGCATGGTTGATTCCTTTCTTGTTTACTTGTTTTCTAGTAACCGTACAGATGGGCAAAGGCGATACAGGTAAGTCCCGCGACGATGATTGCAACGGCTTTCCGTATCTCCCCGCCCCCGCCGCGAAGAAGTCCCGCGAGGGTCATCCCGAGATAGATGATTCCCACGACGGTGAATGCGCCCGCAGCGGTTCCTATCGCCGGGGCGGCGAGTTTGACGAGTGTTTCCAAGTTCCTTCCTCCATTCGTCCCCTTTCTGCCTTTTTCGCGTGGCATTTCTCTTAATTATAAGTGACTACCGGTTCAGCAATATGCCCAGAAGCCCCTTCCTTGATTTTTTCCATGCCGCCCACTTCCACGCTGTGAACTCCGCACCCATATCCTCATCGGGGGTGTACGGCTCGCAGCCGTTTTTCAGATACCGCTCGAAATCGAAGGAGTTCTTATGCAAACGCTTCCAGTTGCGCTTATCCACGATATAGCGGTATCGCTTATGGGCGTGGGGGTCGTACTTATCATCCATGAGCGGGTTGGTACCGGCGATGAGCAGGATTGCCTTTAGGCGGCTCATCTTGCCGATTTCTGCTGCGTCGATAAGGTCACGACCCTGAATCTGCAAGTTCTTACTGGCGCTTGAGGACTGCCCCGTGGACTCGTTGTAAGTCATCTGATGGATGGTCTGCTTGCCAATCATCTCCGCAATCTCCTTGTTGGTGGAGTTGGACTTGCCACCAAGGAAGAGCGTCGAGTCGCAGCAGTCGATGATGGTCTGCGCCTTCTTATCGTATTTGCTTTCCAGCTGGCTCATGGATTGCAGGATGATGGTGATGCCGATGTTACGGGAACGGGTGACCGCGATGGTCTCCTCAATCTGCGGGATGGTGCCGATGTTGGCGAACTCGTCGAAGATGAAATGCACCGGGGTCGGGAGTTTCCCGCCATAATCCGAAAGGGCTTTTCGGCACAGCTGGTCGATGGTCTGCCACATGAGGATGGCGAACAGGAAACTGAGGGTCTTGTCGGTATCGGAGAGGATGCCGAAAATCGCCACCTTCGCATCCGGGTCACCAAGGGTGTCAATCTCCATCTCGTCATAGGTCAAAAGCTCGCGCACGCCATCCGTCGCGATGGGCGCAAGGCGCACGTTGCAGGAAATGAGGATGGATTTTAAGGTCTTGCCTGCGGCCACCTTGAAGTTCTTGTAGTTCATCAGGGCGAAGTCCTCGTCGGCGGAAAGTCCCCCGCAGTCGGCGGGCTTCACGCCATCGGAGTTGCGCTTGAACTTACTGGGCACCCAAGACCAACCGTTATCTGCCTGCTTGGTGCCAAAGCTCCTTGAGAGACCGGCATTCCCCGCAGTGTCAGGAGAAGAGCCGTCGTTTTGCTTGTACTTCTTGCCCTCCTCGATTTGGAGGAACATGAGGTCAAGAGCGGACTTGAAGTTCTCATCGTTCTCTCGTGCTTCCGCAAGGGAGAGGAGCGTGAGAAGCGAGGACATGTTGTAGTCCTTCGCCGGGAACCAGTCACGCAACAAGGCGATGAGCGCCGTGTAGAGCATCTTCTCCGCGTTCTCCCAGAACGGGTCACCGCTCGATTTCCCCTCGGGGTTCGTGTTCATAATGAAGCAGTTCACGAAGGAGAGGATATCGGTATCCGTCTTCACGTACTTTAACGGGTTGTAGTGCATGGACTCATCAAGGTTGATGGTATTGAAGCTCTTGAGCTTATAGCCGTTGTCCGTGAACAGGTATCCGGCATCCTTAAGAAGGGTACCTTTTGGGTCGGTGACAAAGTAGCTGGTGTTGAGCTGGCAGATGTTCGGGGTCACGTAGTTAAAGGTCTTACCGGAACCAGAGCCACCGACCACGAGGACGTTTAGGTTGCGGTCATATTCCGGGTCGAACTTGGGGCGGTGCAAGGCAAGGCCGAAGTTCTTGGTGAAGAGAAGATTGTTGTCTTCGGTCTGCAAGTCCTTGAACTTCTTTCCTTCCTTCAAAGTGCCCCACCTTGCGCTTCCCGACTCCTCACCGGAACGGTAGTTTCCAATGAATGCCACGTAGCGAAGCCAAATCATCCAGATAATGAGAAAGCAAGCCCCGCCAAACAGCAGGGAGTTACTGGTCATATCGAGGGCAAACGGCGCATCCCCTATGGTCTCCCACATGGTGAGCATGGCATCGCCCAGATGGTCGAAAATCTGTCCCGGATAGGTGACGAGGGTTTCGGCATAGCGGTCACCGAGATAGAAGAAGACCGTGGCGATGAAGAGGGTACCGAGTGCCGATGTGGCGATTTTTTTGTTGATTTCCGGGTTCGCGCTATTTGCCATACACGTCCTCCTTTTCCACTTCTTCCAGCACAAGCAGGAGCGTGGTCACAATACTCGTGCGCGTCTCCCGCGTGGCCGCGTGGCGGAATCCTTCATAGCAGGTGAGCGAAAAATCCTCGGACACATCGATACCGTTGGAATCGCGCGGAGTGAGACCGTCGCAACGGGAAAGGGTGGAAGGCTCCCAGAGGGTTGTGATGCCATCTTCCGATTTCACGCGCTTGCACCCGGACTTCATTTCATAGAAAAGGTTGTCGAGGGTGGTATGGGTCTCGTTGTCCTTTGGCAGGGCGGCATCGAGGAGGGAGATAAGGTTCCCGATGGTACGCTGGGAAGGCTCACACCAGTCCCTAAAATATCCAAGGGCTGCCATCAGGAGAAGTTTTTCCGTCTTCTTAAAGAAGTCCCCATCTGAATCAGAAAGGTTCACGATGGATTCTGCGATGGTCTCGATATCGCTGTCCGACTCCATGGTAAGAAGCGGGGAGCATTTCAGCCTGTCCGGCAATTTGTCTTTGAGGGTCATGGTCTATCTCCTTACAATGCGTCTTCGCCGTTAAAGGGCAGGCTCGAACCATGCTCACGCGTGGTTTCCTGTGCCTGCGTTTCCGTATCCATCTGGTTCTTGGCAGCGGTCATATCGCGTGCTTCCCCCGTGAGGGAATAGGACTCGGAATCATATCGCTGCTCCTCGCGAATATCGGAGGGGCGAATCTCGCTTCCGGTCTGCTCTACATCCATGACGGCGGTGCGGGAATCGGTATCTGCACCATCGTGGCTCTCAATACCGGAGTTCGGGTCGGGCGTGCGCCCGTCGTTATCCATGGCACCATCAGATGCAACCGGCTCAAGCAGCTGTTGTTTGTCACGCATCTGCTCCTGCGTCAGACGCGCATTCTGCATGGCAAGGTCTCTATCCGGGAGGGTGCCAGCGTCCTTCGGGGTATTCTGCTCGAACCAGTTGTGGGTTACATCGAGGTCGTACCGGTTCTTTAACGTCTCCGCAGAGACCGGCCAGTCACGACCGCGCTCATACGCCGGTACCGAACCGTCCTTATTCAGACTTGCAGGCTCGTAGGCCATGACCTCGCCCTTGCTGGTTTCGGTCACGCCGAAGCCCTGCGCGTTCATCTTGCGCTCGAAGTCGGAAAAGTCTGTGCAGTCCTCCCTTGCCTTTTGGGCAGCGGCTCGGATGTTCTGGGTATGGATGGCGGTGTCCTCGGCACGAAGCGGGGCAACCTTATCGCTGCGGGCAGGTGCATCCTTTCCCGGCGCATCATAGGTCTTTTCCGGGGCATCCGTTTTCACTTGCGTCGCATGAACCTTATAGGGGTCACTGACAGCAATCACATCGAAATCCTCATGGGTCTCACGACCAACCATCTCTGTAAGCTCCTTGTGGGAGTAGCCGGAGAAGAAAATCGAATCGTCGATATTGAGGTCTTCTGTATCCTGTTCGCTAAAGAGCACATCGTAAGTCTCGTCTGGCGCGTCCTTGTAACGGATGGTGACCGGAATGACCGTTACGTCTTCCGCCGGAAGGTCGGGATAGCCTGTCAGCTCCGTGAGGGAATCCATGGTCTTCTTATCCACGGGTTCCGCGTGATTCAGTGCGTCGGTGATACGCTGCTCATCGAGACGCGCCATCACGTCCTTAAATTGCGGGGCATACCCTGCAACGGTTTCCGCATCTTCGCGTGCGAAGGCAAGGAACCCATTTCCCTGTTTATCCGTGTAGACGGCGGCATAGGTACCATTCTCGCGGCATACCTGCGCATAGTAGGCGGCTTCCTCGGAAGTACCAAAAGGCACGACCACCTGCTCACGAGAGGATTGCTTCTCAGCCATTGCTTTTGCCTGCTCGGGAGTGTTCCCTTCTTTCTTATAATGGCGCTGCCACCAGTCAAAAGCACGTTCCCTGCCACGCCCGAACCGCAAGTAGTTCTCCGTCTGCCTTGTGACGAAGTTTAGGAGGGCGTTTCCCATGTCATCGCCGAAATCCTGAGCCATGTGGCATCATCCTTTCTTTTCCGATTTTCTGTCTTTTGAAGCGGCAAGAATGCCGTCTCCTTGGGGACAGATTATAACGCAGGCTATTTTCCATCCCTCTGCCCTATACACGAACGTGCAGGTAGAAACTGCCAAGTCAGAGATGCCGATGATAGAAAAAGACACCATTTGCAATCAAATGAACCCATTTGCGCCTATTTGCGAACGTTGACCCTTTTCTCATCTGGGTAGAGGGATTCGCCCCTCAACCATTCCGTCCACAAATCTTTCATAAATCCGCAGGCGGATTGACGGAAACATTTGGAACGGAAAAGTTGACCGGCTCCGACTCACGTGCATTCGCCTTCGCTGCCGCGATGCGCCGGACGCAGGAAAAGCGAGGGGCTTTCCCGCCGGGCACCGCGACCGCTCATTATATGCACGGAGATTGCTGAAATGGGGCGCTGCCCCAGACCCCGGCCACTCCGCGCAAGCCGCAGGATTTTGTCCTTTCGGCGGGGAAAATACAAGTCTTGAATGTTTACCGGCTTTCTTGTAAAATATATATATAGCAAGATGGTTGATACCTTCTTGTGAGTCGAACAGGAGGTGGTTAACACCGATGAATCAGGAAGAAACAATGCTTTTGCATAAGGAGAGATACAAGGAAACGATTAAGAACCTGACCGTGATGAGCGATATTCTCGCGCGGAACGTATTCAAAGATAAGAATGCCTGCGAGTATGTCCTTAGAATTATTCTGGAAGACAAAGAACTGACCGTCATCGACAATGAGACGCAGATGGATTTCAGAAACATGCATGGCAGAGGTGTCGTGCTGGACTGTGTGGCAAAGGATGGAAGCGGACGCATCTTCAACGTCGAGATACAGCAGGACGATGAGGGAGCGCACCCGAAACGTGCCAGATACAACCTCGGGATGATGGATTCCAACGTGCTGGATACGGGAAAGAACTTCGATAAGCTCCCGGAGACCTACGTGATATTCGTCACGTTGAAAGACGCACTGGGGCACGGACTCCCGATAGCCCATATCGACCGGATAATCCGCGAGAACGGCAAGGAGTTCGGGGATGAGGAGCACTTCATCTACGTGGATTCCAGCAAGGACGATGGCGGGGAACTGGGAAGACTGATGCACGACTTCCGTGTGAAGGAAGCGAAAGAGATGCAGGCGGGAGCCTTGGCCGACCGCGTACACGAACTGAAAGAGACCGAGAAAGGGGTGGAGCATATGTGCAAGGAAATGGAGCAGCTTTGTGATGAAGCAAGAATGGATGAGAAGAGAGAAAACGCCAGAAGCATGGCGGAAGACGGCTTGACAGTAGATAGAATCGCAAAAATCTTGAAAGTAAATGCCCAGATGGTGCAGGAGTGGCTTGCAGGTAGTGTTTCTACTGCAAGATAGATAACCACTTAGACGGCTTCACGGTTTTATGGCTCTACGGGCTTCTGGCTCGTGGAGCCTTTTGCTAAAGAAATATGAAATGCAGTCCTGTTGCTTAAGGGGTGATTTGCAAAAAGTAGAAATCCATGTCCGACAGATTTGCAGGACATGGATTCCTTATTGGCTAATGCCGAAACATTCGAGTATCCAATTCTCCAACGAGAAGGTTGGGGCGGTTAGACAATTCTATTGACTTTAAGCTGCTAACATTCTGCTAACTGATGCCATTCCACAAGTGGATACGGAGCACCGGCTAAGGCAGAAAGAAGCATCCGCTCAATTCATAGAATGCCCGTAGTTACAGCGTCAAGCGGTCATCTGGTATCAGAGGATACCAAGTGCTACCGAATTGCAGGGAGAACTCCTAAGCGAGGGGTCGGAGGTTCAAATCCTCTTGGCGACGGGCTTCAAAGCGTTCGAAAATGTTAGCTGGATTAGCTGACAACGAACGCTTTTGTTATTTTCTAATCACGTTCGTGACACAAAATTCCATTCAAAATAATCAATTTCCAGCTAACGCAATCCGATTTTTGTTAGCTGACAGCTAATCAAAATCACCGGTTTGCAAACATGGTTTTTCAAGAGTCTAGCTAACATTTGGGTTCCGCTCTGGTGTCACCCCTTATTTGTGGATGTAAATCAGAGAAAAGGCGGGAAAAGAAACCATCTCTCTGAAACCTGCAAACATTAATTAGCTGAAACAGTATACAATTCTATTAGCTACAGCTAATGGTCAAACAGCAATGTCTGTTTGGAACTTTACCTAAAACAAAAGTTCCAGGCAGGCATTTTTTATATCCTGAATCCTGGAGGAAAGGAGTCAAGATGACTGAGCCAAACAGACAATCAGAAGCAAAAGAAGAAAGAATCATAGAAATTGAGATTGAGCGTCTTCGTCCTTTTAAGAAACATCCCTTTCAAGTAAAAGATTGTCTGCATCGACATCCTAAATTTTTTTCTGGATTTGAGATATGATATAGGAAAATAACACTAGCCATGATAGAACAGGTACATATCTGGATACCGTAGCAGCATCCACTGATCAAGCAGAACTGAAAACAGTACAGGACTTTCTGGATCGTATTGAGAATCAGAAATTGTATCATGTGCTGATCACCGTGGACAGGCTTACCCTTCAGATCGTTCTGATGAAGATCCAGGGGTATAGCACTCATGAAATAGCCAGGTATCTGAAGATTACCGAAAAGGCGGTTTACAGGCATATGGACAGGCTGAAAGAAAAAGTGAAGAAGATCTTCGAGTAGTTCATGATAATCACAAAGCAGGGTGTGAGAACAAACTCCACCCTGCTTATCATTTATTAGAAAAAATGAAACTTTTGTCAAAACCAGTATTTAAAAATTTTATCAGTAATAAAGTGCAGAATGCTGTTTGGATTGCTATTTTTATGCAACTATTTCTTGTTGCTCTTGACAAAATCTTTTTTAAAGATTAAAATTATAACAGTGTTATATAGCACTGTTATATAGGAGGTGTGCAAAATAAACGGAAATGGAACGACTTTAGAAAATATCCACCGGGCAGCGAAAGCAGAATTTTTAGAAAAAGGATATAAAGACGCTTCCCTGCGGAATATTGTGAAATCCGTGGGAATGACTACCGGAGCCTTTTACGGATATTATAAAAGTAAAGAAGAACTTTTTGAAGCCATCGTTGGTGAGCATTACGAATATATTCTCAAACGTTTTATAAAGGCACAGCAGGAGTTCGCCGAACTACCAGCTGCCCAGCAGCCGGAAGTCATGAGTGACATTTCGGGGCTTTGTATGTACGATATGCTCCATTATGCGTACGAACATTTAGAGGAATGTAAACTGATCCTCTGCTGTTCGGAAGGAACAAAATTTGCCGGGCTAATTGATGAAATGGTGGAGATTGAAGTGGAAGGGACTCATGCCTATCAGGAGGTTTTAAGGAAGCTTGGAAGGTCCTCTCCGCATATCGATCCTTCGCTGGAGCATATTCTGATCACCGGAATGTTTCATACCTTTTTTGAATTGATCATCCACGAAATGCCGCTCAAAGATGCCGAAAACTACGTCAGAGAAATGCGCGCCTTTTATACAGCGGGATGGATGAAAATTATGGGGCAGTAATGCCTTATAATTTTTGCTTGATAGTTAGCTGAAACTAATCTAAATTCGGATATTGTAAGAACATAGACGTGTTCTCTTTATCATAAACACAAAGAAAAGGAGGAATTTTTTTGAAAAAGCAATCCAATTTATCACGCCTGCTGGAAATTGCAGGCAGCCATAAGTACCTGACCTATGCTTCCTGGGTGCTTTCTGCGATCAGTGCCCTGATTGCTCTGGTACCATTCTATTACATCTGGAAAATGATCAAGGAAGTATTGGAGGTGGCACCGAATTTTGACCAGGCACAGAACCTGACCGGTAATGGCTGGATGGCAGTATTGTTTGCGGTTATAGCGGTGCTTGTCTACATAGCAGGGCTGATGTGTTCCCATTTGGGAGCATTTCGTATTGCCACAAACCTGCGTATCCAGACCATGGAGCATATTGTTAAGTTGCCTCTTGGGTTTGCCGAGAGTTTTGGCAGCGGAAAACTGCGCAAGATTGTCAACGAATCCAGCGCAGCCACCGAAACCTATCTCGCCCATCAGCTTCCCGACAGAGCCAATGCCATTGCAACCCCCTGCGGTCTTTTGGTGCTGTTGTTCGTGTTTGACTGGAGACTGGGACTATTGAGTCTTGTTCCAGTTGTGCTGGGGTTTCTGATCATGATGGCAATGACCGGAAAGCAGATGCAGGAAAAGATGAAAGAATACCAGAATGCGCTGGATGATATGTCCAATGAAGCGGTAGAGTATGTCCGTGGGATTCCGGTGGTAAAAACCTTTGGCCAGACGATCTTTTCCTTTAAGAAGTTTAAAGACTCCATTGACCGGTATAAAGTATGGGTGATTGCTTATACCAGGCAGCTTCGGACACCGATGATGTTCTATACAGCTGCGATCAACGGCGTTTTTGCCACACTGATTGCCGGAGGACTGTTGCTTACGCAAGACGGTGTAACTTCCGGTTTCTTACTGGATCTTATTTTCTATATCATCATTACACCGGTTATTTCTGTCACACTGACACGCATTATGTTCCAAAGTGAAAACGCCATGATCGTAGACGACGCTTTACAGAGAATTGACAGCGTTTTGCATTTGAAGCCTCTGGAGGAAACGAAACATTCAAAGCATCCTCAAAACGCTTCCGTGGAACTGAAATCGGTTCATTTCAGTTATGATGGAGAAAAAGAAGTATTAAAAGATATTTCACTGACCATTCCTGCAGGACAGACGGTAGCTTTTGTAGGTCCATCCGGCGGTGGAAAAACAACCCTTGCCAACCTGATTTCCCGATTCTTTGATCCCCAGAGCGGAATGGTAAAAATCGGTGGTGTTAATGTGAAAGACATCCCGAAAGAGGAACTCATGAACACGGTGTCTTTCGTATTTCAGAACAGCCGTCTGATCAAGGCATCTATTCTGGAAAATGTGCGTATGGGAAAACCGGAAGCTACCCGTGAGGAAGTTCTGACTGCCCTTCATCACGCGCAATGCGATGATATTCTGGAAAAACTCCCACAGGGTGTGGATACGGTCATCGGTACAAAGGGTGTCTATCTTTCCGGCGGCGAGCAGCAACGAATTGCCATTGCCCGTGTGATGCTGAAAAATGCTCCGATTATCATTCTGGATGAAGCCACTGCCTTTGCTGACCCGGATAACGAAAGCTGCGTACAGGCTGCTTTCTCAAGACTTTCCGAGGGTAAGACAGTGATTATGATTGCCCACAGGCTTTCTACCGTAACAAATGTGGATCAGATTTTTGTCATTTGCGACGGACGGGTTGCCGAGTGCGGAAACAGTCGCGAATTGCTTGCAAAAGACGGTATATTCAGCCGTATGTGGAAAAATTACCAGACTTCCGTGCAATGGAAGGTAACAAAGGAGGTGCAGTGATATGATCAAAAAACTGCAGAAAAAATATGCCCTGTCTGAACAGGGAGCAAAAGACCTGATCAAAGGCTGCCTGGCCTGTGTCCTTCAGAATCTGTCTTTTATGTTTCCGGTGGGACTTTTATATTACCTGGTCAGCGATCTGATGAACGGGGGTGTTCCCGGCGAGAAAATTCCATTTTATGTGGCAGGCTGCGTGGTGTGTATCGGCTTGATTCTGCTGACCACTTTCTTTCAATACAATGCGACCTATTTTGCCACTTACAAAGAAAGCGGTATCCGCCGCATTACCCTGGCAGAGCATCTGCGCAAAATCCCCCTTTCCTTTTTCGGGAAAAAGGATTTAGCCGATCTTACCAGTACCATTATGGCGGATTGCACCTTCCTGGAGCAGAGTTTTTCGCATTTTATCCCTGAGCTTGCGGGTTCGATCATTTCTACAGTTCTGATTTCCATTGGTCTGCTCTTTACGGACTGGAGAATGGCACTGGCTGCCTTATGGGTTCTGCCGGTTGCCTTTGCGATTGTGGGATTTTCCGCAAAGATTCAGGAAAATCTGAATCAGAAAGCCATGGATGTAAAGATGGCCTGCGCAGACGGGATACAGGAGTGCATTGAAACGGTTCGTGACCTGAAAGCGAACAATGCGGAGCAGGCATATTTAAAAGGTCTGGAAAAGAAGATCCGTGCCGTGGAGCATCGTTCCATCCTCAATGAATTCGGCCTTGCTGTTTTTGTGGTTTCCGCATCGCTGGTGCTGAAGCTTGGTATTGCAACGGTTACGCTGGTGGGAGCTGTTTTGCTCATGCAAGGAAGCCTCTCCGTGCTTACATTCTTTATGTTCCTTCTGGTAGTATCCCGTTTATATGACCCTCTGCAGGGCGCACTCCAGAATCTTGCGGCAGTCATCAGTACACGAACCAACATTGCCCGTATGAATGAAATTCTCGATCATCCGATCCAGCAGGGCAGCGACAGGCTTTCCAATCAGGGGTATGATATTGTCTTTGACCATGTTAGGTTTGCCTACAATACCGGAGAAACCGTATTGAAAGATGTTTCCTTTACGGCAAAACAGGGAGAGGTTACGGCTTTGGTCGGCCCATCTGGCGGCGGAAAAACAACCGTATCCCGGCTGGCAGCAAGGTTCTGGGATATTAACAGAGGAAAGATTACCGTGGGAGGCATGGATGTATCCCGAATTGACCCGGAAACACTGCTTTCTCTGTATTCCATCGTATTCCAGGATGTTACACTGTTTGACAATACGATTCTGGAAAATATCCGAATCGGAAACAAAGACGCCACAGATGAACAGGTCATTGCTGCTGCGAAACTTGCCAATGTGGATGAATTTGCGGAAAAACTGCCGGATGGATGGCATACCAATATCGGGGAAAATGGCTGTGAACTTTCCGGCGGAGAGCGCCAGCGTATCTCTATTGCCCGTGCATTTCTGAAAAATGCGCCGATCATTCTTTTAGATGAAGCCACTGCTTCCCTGGATGTGGAGAATGAAACTCTGATACAGACAGCCCTTTCCCGTCTGATCGCAGATAAAACGGTTCTGGTCATCGCCCACAGGATGCGTACCGTAGCAGGAGCAAATAAAATTGTTGTCCTTTCTGATGGCACCGTGGCAGAAGAAGGATCACCAAAGAATCTGGAAGAAAAGAATGGTGTATATGCCCATATGGTAAAACTGCAGACAGAAAGCCAGAATTGGAAACTTGCGTAAAGAAAAGGGAGGGCTGGTTATGCAAACATTAGGCGTTGTGGAGGATACCCTGTTTGTCCCTATGCTGGGCAGAATCTATGCCAGTGAGCATTGCCCACAAATTTTATATGATAAAAAGGCGTTGGAATTGAAAAATAGGCTGCCGTTAGACTTGATTGAACAGAATATGCAGAACCAGTATACCCTTTTGGCCTCTGCTTCCCGGTCTGCTAATATGGATCGGATTATTCGGACTTTTCTGGAACGCAGACCGGACGGTGTGATTGTCCAGTTGGGCTGTGGTCTGGAGACAACCTATCACCGATGTGATAACGGAAAGACACACTGGTATGCCATGGATCTGCCTCATGTAATCGAATACCGGCGGGGACTTCTTCCCGAACCAGAGAGGGAATTATATATTTCCGGGGATGCCTTTGCAAAGGATTGGATCAAAAAAGTTCGCAATGATGTACTTGATACTCCTATTCTCGTTACTGCAGGCGGATTATTTCATTATTTTGAGGAACATAAGGTCATTGCCCTTCTGCGTATGATTGGGCAATTTGGAAATATGGAAGTTGTTTTTGATACGGTGAACAAAAGAGGCATGACCATGATGAAGAAAAAATATATGAAACAGGTCGGCCATGCCGATGCACAGATGTTCTTTTATGTGGATTCCGCGGAAGAACTGGCAGCAAAAATCGGGGATAATGTGAAAGTGATTACGGAGGAACCATACTATCGTTACATCCCTAAAAACAGTTTAAAGCTATCCACAAAGGTCAGTATGGCAGTTTCTGATCAATTCAAGATGGTAAAGATGATTTGTTTAAAAACCTAAGATTTTTTAACATAAAATAATTTTTGCAAGTGCAAAGAAATAAATCAACGCTTGAAAAAGGAGTAAATAATATTTGATATGCAATAATCATTATCTTAATAAGCTCTATAATGATTTAGTAACAAATTCTCCTAAAATAATTTCAATGAACATTCCCTCTGATATTTGACAAAAGGCGGTTTACAGGCGTATGGACAGGCTGAAAGAAAAAATCAAAAAAATATTTTAATTATGAGGGGAAATTCATAGTTTCCCATTGGCGACAGGGTGAGAGGACGAAATCCTCCACCCTGTTTTCCTTTGTGTGGCGTAAACAGGATTGTTCCTTGACAACCGAATAGTCATTCGCCAAATACTTCCTCTTTGTGATTGTGATGAGCATAAGCGTGCGGAGCAGTACGCCAAGACCTGCCGACAAGCAAATAGCGATGAAAGGTGGTGAGCGAACCTATACTGACTCCAAATATCGGGTAGCCCTCGGTTTCGCCATAACCCACAAAGAGCATAATGGTACTCCCGTCCAGTCACAGTCCGAGCGGTATCCAATCCGCCGCAGGCAATGAGGGCGGCTCTGGCAGACCGTCAGTTGGGGTGAAACTCCCGTGGAGTCAGTTCGCTGCTGACCGTTTGGCGACTTCCCTGCGCTTTTGCGCATTTGCATTTCGGGGTGTCGAGGACAAATAGAAATGCCATGATCATAAAGCCAGATATAAGGTTATCAATGAGAACAGAGCTTTGTTTTATATGCTCCCGACCTCAAAAAGCCTTTCGTCTGGCTTATTACATAGACAGAAACCGTATGTCAAATATAGATTGGAGGGTATTCAAATGAAAAGAACTGTCAGGCGTGGAGATATTTACTACGCAAAACCTGATCCGCATATCGGCTCTGAACAGGGCGGCACAAGACCTGTCCTCATTCTTTCCAATGATACAGGAAACAGGTTCAGCCCTACGATACGTTAACAGAGCATATGTGGTTTTGGTTTTATAAAATGTTGTTCTGTAGGCAGAGGAATAATTTTACCACCACAGGAAGAGCACTTGCATATATCTTTATTGTAAAGAAGACAGATAATGGAAGGTGCATCCATATCTTTCAGTTTGGAAATATATTTTTTGCAGCCAAGGATGTTTCTGCATAGGGCAATCTTTTTCTTCTTATTTCTGGATGAAAGAAGACCATAGTGCCTGATACGTACAAAACGTTTTGGAGGAACGTGCATTAAAAATCGACGGATAAATTCCTCGCCGGATATGGTGATCTCTTTCCAATGCCCTTGATTTTTGTAATCTTTAGCAGAAAAAGTAACTGTAGATTCTGTCATGCCTTTGATTCGGTAGTTGCTGATAGCAATCCGGTGGGTGTATTTTCCAAGGTATCTGATGACAGATTCGGCACCATCAAATGGTTTCTTACAATAAGGAATCCATTCCTTTGCATAGCAGGTATTTAACAATTCCTTGAAAGTATAGTAGTTTTTGTAAGGAGTAGCTGATCTATGAAATTCAAGTCTGTCATTTTCCCAGAGCTGCTTAAGTTCAGCCATATATTTTCCACGAAACGTTTTGGAGATCGCCTTAATCGGAAGAAAAAATCTTTCCCGTTGTCTTTCCAATGATTTTTCACATCCAGCCCTCCACCAAGAACAATTGCATGGATATGAGGATGAAAATTCATGGTGCTTCCCCATGTATGGAGGATACAAATATAGCCGATATCAGTCCCAAGATATTTATTATCAGCAGCAAGTTCACTGAGAGTATCTGAAGCCGCATGATAAAGAGCAGTGTATAAGAATTTCTGGTTGCTGTAGATAATGGGATTAAGTTCTTCCGGAACTGTAAAAACCACATGGAAATAAGGTGCATCTAAGACATCCTCCCGCCGTGCATCTACCCACTTTTCTTTTGGAAACTCCTGACACATAGGACAGCATCTGTCACGGCAGGAGTTATAGTGGACTGATCTACAACCGCAGTCCTCGCATACGCTTACGTTCACACCGAAGGCACCGGTTTTGCAATTCATGATGTGGTAAGCGGCTTTTCTCTGAGCGGGAGAAATATCATGTGTGGATTCAAATGATGAATAAAAACGATGAAAAACATCCTGAATCGTACAATCCTTACTCATGATTCACCACCTTCCGGGTTGT
>NZ_JAQDVB010000017.1:0-92252 GCF_027674365.1 Coprococcus sp. AM11-30B
ACACATAGTATTTCTCCCGCTCAGCGAAAGGCCGCTTATCACATCATGAATTGCAAAACCGGTGCCTTTGGTGTGAATGTAAGCGTATGCGAGGACTGCGGCTGCATGTCAGTCCACTATAACTCCTGCCGTGACAGATGCTGTCCTATGTGTCAGGAGTTTCCAAAAGAAAAATGGGTAGATGCACGGCGTGAGGATATCTTAGATGCTCCTTATTTCCATGTAGTTTTTACAGTTCCGGAAGAACTTAATCCCATTATCTACAGCAACCAGAAATTCTTATACACTGCTCTTTATCATGCGGCTTCAGATACTCTCAGTGAACTTGCTGCTGATAGTAAATATCTTGGGACTGATATCGGCTATATTTGTATCCTCCATACATGGGGAAGTACCATGAATTTTCATCCTCATATCCATGCAATTGTTCTTAGTGGAGGGCTGGATGTGAAAAATCATTGGAAAGACAACGGGAAAGAGTTTTTTCTTCCGATTAAGGTGATCTCCAAAATATTTCGTGGAAAATATATGGCTGAACTTAAGCAGCTCTGGGAAAATGACAGGCTTGAATTTCATGGATCGGCTGCACCTTACAAAAACTACTATACTTTCAAGGAATTGTTAAATACCTGCTATACAAAGGAATGGATTCCTTATTGCAAGAAACCATTTGACGGTGCCGAATCTGTCATCAGATACCTTGGAAAATACACCCACCGGATTGCTATCAGCAACTACCGTATCAAAGACATGACAGAATCTACAGTTACTTTTTCCGCTAAAGATTACAAAAACCAAGGGCTTTGGAAAGAGATCACCATATCCGGTGAGGAATTTATCCGTCGATTTTTAATGCATGTTCCTCCAAAACGTTTTGTACGTATCAGGCACTATGGTCTTCTTTCATCCAAAAATAAGAAGAAAAAGATTACCCTATGCAGAAACATCCTTGGTTGCAAAAAATATATTTCCAAGCTGAAAGATATGGATGCACCTGCCATTATCCGTCTTCTTTATCATAAAGATATATGCAAGTGCTCTTCCTGTGGTGGTAAGATTATTCCTCTGCCTACAGAACAACATTTTATAAAACCAAAACCACATATGCTCTGTTAACGTATCATAACTATATATTTTTTTAGCTTCCTTAGGGAGGCTTATTTCTGGTGTCATAATACAGGACTGAATTATAAATTCTATGTGTTTCTATGTGTACACGCTATCTTATTACAAATAGAGTGTCAGAATTAAAAGTCCATATAGAGCTGACGCGCTTTGTTCAACCAGAAAAAATCGAAATTGATGCAAATGAAAGGGCAGTTAATGAAAAGTCTCAATACTGCTTTTTCGTTTGCACCACCTTCGATTCTTTCCTTAACGATTTACCTTCACTTTATTTTACCATAGTGCTTTCTAAAGTGCTATTCTAATATATACAAAAGTGTAAAAGAACGATCTCACACATATACCATGTTTTTCAATATAATCTCTTCTGCACTGGCTTTTATATTATTCATTAACCTAACCCACTTCATCTGATCCTGTGCCTTTAATTTTTCAGTTACACCCTGTTTTTCTGTCATCTGTTCCATAAGCGTTTCCACCTGTTCTCTGACTTCCTGATCGATCTGATTCAGATGTTCATTCAATTTTCCGGTCAATAACATGTATTGATATCTTGCTGATCTGTGTTCTTTTAAGAACTGCTTTCGTAACATTCCATATTTTCCATATGTCGGTTCTTCTTCTCTTAAAACCAGATCCGGCAAATAGTAATCTCCATGCAACGTATAGCTCATTCCATTTTTCTCATCATAAATCTGTTTTTTCATAGTCTAAATCTCCAATCCTTTGTATTTTGTTTTATTTTTCTTACGTTGTTGGTTTTCAATCTGGCTCTTTTGAGTTGCCCATTCCAACTGTTTCAGAACGCTTCCCTTTGGCATTTGCTCCATTCGCCGTTTTTCTTCCAGTGCCCTTTGTTCTTTAATGTCCTGCTGCACCACATCCTCTACAGTTTCCATTCCCAGAATACGCACCACTCTGTCATATCTGTCCGAAATCTCTTGTAAACGTTGATTATCATTTGATAATTTTCCATTTTCTTTACGCACATCATCTAACTGCGTTTGGATATCATCACATTTCTCCGTAGATTTTTGATATTTGTTTTTCCAGCTTTCTATCGTTTTGTTAAGTTCTACAACCTTTCCAGCTAATGCAGCAATCTGATTCTTCATCTTGATAAACAATGGCTTGATTTTATTTTCTCTGTAAGGTACTGCACGTTCAAATGTTCCTGCCTCCGGTAAAAACGTCTTAATCATTCCATATTCTTTTATTTCTTTACTGGCATTATCCATAATCGGCTGCAGCACATCTCGACGCTCTTCCAGACTTTTTACTTCTTTTTCTGCGTCCTCTGCCCTTTGTTCTGCTTCTTGTTTCTCCCTGCTTGCCTGTTCCTTATCGTCTTTTAAAATCTGGATATCTGCTCTGAATTCCGCAATTTGTGCTGTCAGTTCTTCGTTTTCTGCAGTTAGATACTCTTTCTCCTGCTCCAGCTCCTGTATTTCCTTTTTTCGCTCTTTCTTCTTGAAGTTATAAACATCCAAATGTTCCTCATGAGTACCTTTCTGTTCCCATTCAATGCCATGCTGTTTTGCAATCTCTGCCAGGACCTTTTTTTCATGGTTCATCCACTGGTTCAACTCTGTATCATGCTTATTTCCACCTTGAAATCCAAGACTTTTTAATGCCTGTTTCAACGAAACTCTGGTGTCCATTCCTTTTCCTTTCCAATCAGTCACATAAGGAATAAAATCAATATGTAAATGTGGAGTAGACTCATCCTGATGTAGATAACACCCAAATACCCGTAACGTTGCATTCCGCTTCTGGAAGTCCTTTACATATTCATCCAGTATTTTTACAGCCAGATCTCCTTCTGCTGTTCCGACAGCCATATCTTCTCGATTTCCAATTTGAAAAATTACTTCGTGGAACAACTTCTCTTGTTTTCCCTGCCGGATTTTTTCATAGTAATTTGTAATCTGTCTATCTTTTCTTTTCCCGATATTATATCGTTCTACAGCTTCATCAAACAGTTCTTTATAAACTTCTTTTAAATTCTCATTCTGATAGCAAATATTTAGTTGCACTCTGTCTGAATCAACATTTTCTGCTATAAATTCCCTTCTGTTATGAGCCAGAGAACCTGTCCCGATCATACCACTAATTGTTCGTTTCAGCGTCATGTTCGTCACCCCACTTTCTAAAACCAGTGCCAGACATGGCACATAAATTTGTATCTTTACCAGCTATAGTATAAAAAGAAATCTTCGCCGGATACGGCGGTTTTGTTACTTTTGTCAAAAGTAACGCAAAAGCACTTTCGACAGCCGTTCCGTCCATCAAAAGTACCCTTGCGCCCTGCCGGGGGCTATTTTATCTCTTTCGTTACTCTCTCGACTAAATTATTCCGATATTCTTGCCTGCACATATTCCAGATCTCCACAGTATGGCGTTCCAACCAGATACCATTCTCTTGCTGGATTCATCTCCATTCTTGTCCTTACCCACTTATCATCGACCAGCACCTCAAGACCTTCTCCACAGTGAAATCCCGTATCAATCCATAAGTCCGAGGCTAATAACCCATATTTGTCATTGCTACTGTTATATCCTAATCTTCCCTGCTTCATCGAATCGTTCTCCCTTCTTCACAACTATCAAATTTACAGCAACCTCACCGTCTAGCCTCAGCTTTCCGTATGCGCCTTACCAACTTTCTTCTTGTTTACTTCTCACAGGGGCGTGACACGCTCCTGTAAAAAGGTAATCAACACGAACTGTTACCATCGAAAGCTCTCTTGCATTCCTTTTCTGTCCAGATACTCCTGCCGGAACTTTTCCCGTTCTTCTTCTGTTGGCGCAGTTTTGAATTTACTGTATGCCTCACGATTTACCATTGCATCCAGCTTTTTTTCCAGACCTTTTCTTATATCATCTGCTTCCTGTTCCTGATCCAGTAAATGATATTTTATAATCTTTCCAAATAACTCCTCTGGAATCATAACGTTTTTCAAGTTCTCACCTTCTTACAATTTATGTAAGGACGCAACACTGCAATGTCTTTACAGATTGCAACCTTGCATTTTAATTCCGCATTTTCTATATACTCTGCAATGTTGCACCCTTAATTTATTCCGGCTTAACTTTATTTAAATCCCAATACCAGGAATTACCGATTCGTCTTGCCTTAATTCCAAGTTCCTTTTTTGCATTTTCCAGTGTTCTTTTAGAAATATTCAAATCTTCTGCCATATCAAAGATTTCACTGCTTTGCACAGAAGTTGATGTTTCTGCCAGTTCCCTCAGCATCTTTTTTGCCTGTTCCAGTTTATTTACCTTTGGAGCAATTCCACCAAGCACCTCATCTGCTGTGATTTCATAGTCACCTATCCACTCAAATCCGGTTTCTGTCAGGCGAAATGCTTTGGAATGTCCAAATGCAGCCAGATTATTTTTAATCTGAACCACTGCTCTTAAGTCCGGTTCTCCCTCTATTCTTCCTACCAGTAATACGCTTCTGGCTACTGCAAAAAAGTCAATCGAACCCATTCCTCTATATGCAGCTTTATTTCCACCAGCTTTATTCATATGTCCGATTAATAAAATTGCACATTTATACTTTTCTGCCAACAAGCTCAATCTTTTTGTCATATCCCTTGCTTCATTTGCCCGGTTCATATCCATTGTTCCTCCAAGGTATGCCTGAATCGGATCTAAAATAAGCACTCTCGCACCAGTCCGTTTGATAGCAGTTTCCAGTCTCTCATCTATCATGGAAAGTGATTTTTCTGTTTCATCTATAACCATGATTCTTTCACAGACCGCTTCTGCCAGCTCCAGTCTGGGTTTTACCGTATCTGCCAGCCCATCTTCCGCTGTCTGATAAATAATCTTTACTGGTTCTGTTACTTTCATATCGTTATCCAGACCTTCTCCTTTAGACAATCTCGCTGCAATATTTAATATCAGCGTAGTTTTTCCATCGCCCGGATCACCCTGAATGATCGTTAATTTCCCATAAGGGATAAATGGATACCAGAGCCAGTCCACTGTCTGGGACTGGACATCTGACATCTTTATCATTTTCAATTCTGTTTTATTCTCATTTCTCTGTTCCATAAATTCCTCCATTTTTCAAACTATTCTCGCCAATTATCTGTTGTTCTCTGGAAGAATCCCTGATATAATCAACTTGTCTAGGGTTGACATTTGTGGATTCGTCCCCATTTGTCACATTGCTCCGGTTGTTCGTACTTCCGGAGCTTTTTATATTTTCATCATCCAGCATATCTGCCACCACTTTCTGCTGATCTGGATATAAGTGCCCATAAGTATTCAATGTAATGCGAATGTCCGTATGTCCAAACCTTTCTTTAATCATCAATGGTTGCACTCCCTTATTGATCAGAAATGCCGCATGACTGTGACGAATGTCGTGTACTCTTATCTTTTTTACTCCGGTCTTTTGAACCACCTGTTTTAACTTATGCTGTACCGCTTCATGAACCATTGGAAAAATCCGTTCATCTTCGGGCAACTCATACAGTCTGCTAATATAGTCCTGAATCTCTTTTTTCAGAAATTCCGGTATGGAAATCGTACGGTTCGATTCTTCTGTTTTGGGAGATGTAATCACGTCCTCTCCATGCATACGGTAGTAAGTTTTATTGATATGAAGTAGATTCTTTTCAAAATCAATGTCAGCAGGTGTAATGCTGAGTGCTTCGCCTTCTCTCGCTCCTGTCCAGAATAATAATTCAAACAGCACATAATATTTGCTTCCCGGTTCTATTCCGGTCATAAACTGCCGATATTCTTCAATTGTCCAAAACTTCATTTTCTTTTTTGAAGTCTTTCCCATACGTTTTACTTTGTCACAAGGATTATCTGCCAGATTGTAGATATTCTTCGCATGATTAAACAATGCCGTCATCTGATTCTGTATTGTTTTCAGATAATCATCTGAATATCCTTTTTCAATAATCGTATTCTGCCACTGGATAATCTCTGCTGGTGTGATACTGTTCATCGGTCTGTCCTTAAAATACGGTAACAGTTGAGCATTCATCGTATCTCTTTTGTTCTTGATACTCCTGTCCTTCAATGACTGAGACTTGTCTCGGAAGTAGACTTCTACAAACTCTCCCATTGTCATATCCATGTCTGCTTTCGCTGTTCTTTTATACTCCGCTTCAAAATTTAATGCTTCTTTCTTAGTGCGGAATCCTCTTTTTACTTTTCGCTTTTTGGCTCCTGTCCAGTCCTCATAATAAAATGAAACATACCAGGTTCCTCTTTCTTCATCTTTGTATGCTGCCATACTTTCTCACCCCCTTACATTGCAATCTGGGAATATCCATAAAATTTCTTTTCCCAGAATGCCCTCGGTATCTTGCCCGCAACGGTTACATATCCCTGATCTGCAAGCTCTTTGTTCAGTTTGCGAAGCAGCTTGTAAGCATATCCAAGTGAAATCCCCATGCTCTCTGCAACTTCTTCCGCTGTAATCATATAGTTCTGTCTCTGCATATCATTTCCTCCTTGTCTATAATTATCATTTTCACTGATACTATATCATTTTAAATAATCATTGTCAATAATTTTTATCATCATGAATGATATTTTTCTATATTGTTGATTTTTATCATTTGTGATATACTAATCATAGCTTTTAAGGAGGTGGATAATATGCAGGAATCATCTATTTCAGAAAAAATAAAAGAGCTGCGAACTGATCTGAAGATGAATCAAAAAAACTTTTCCGCAGCTATTGGTATACGTCAGTCAACTTTATCCAGTTATGAAAATGGTGTGGTTACTCCCTCCAATGATGTGTTATTGACTATTGCTCAGAAATTTCATGTCTCACTGGACTGGTTATTTGGATTATCTGAAAATAAAGTACAGATTTCTACTCTCAGCGATATTCTTTGGGTTTTACTGCAGATGAATGAATCCAATGAACTCCGGTATGAACTGGATATAAATAATAAACTTCCCGGTGATATAGAAACAGAAACACAGAAATGGTATGCCGGACTTCGCTTTTATGGAAATGATCCTGAACATTCTTTAAACGCAGATATGTGTAATTTTCTTGCTGATCTGCAGGAGAACAGAGAAAGCCTGGAATCTTATTTCACAGGCAAAGATATGTTTGATATGTGGAAAAAGCAGACGTTGGAATACTACACTTCCAAACCTGTCACCCATAAAGAAATTGAAGAACTGGATTTTGAGACACGAATCCGTAAACGAGATGAACTTTTAACACAGAAATTTTCCAATAACGAACAGAAATAGTATCATAACAGTATCACAGGCAGATATGCGAAGATTTTCATTTTCTTCCCATACCTGCCTGTTTTTAATTTATTCGCTATTCTTTACAGCCTTATTTTAAACTTTTTACTCAACAGAAAAACCCCGGAAACCTTACGGTTCCGGGGTATCTTACGTTTGGACACATGTACCTTGCGGTACTCAATATATATTAGTCAGTGATTACTCGATGATTGTAGCAACACGTCCTGATCCTACAGTACGTCCACCTTCACGGATAGCGAAACGAAGTCCCTGTTCCATAGCTACTGGATGGATCAGTTCGATTGTCATTTCTACGTTATCACCAGGCATGCACATTTCTGTTCCTTCTGGAAGTTCGCAAACACCTGTTACGTCTGTTGTACGGAAGTAGAACTGTGGTCTGTAGTTGTTGAAGAATGGAGTATGACGTCCACCTTCATCTTTTGTAAGAACGTATACCTGTGCAGTAAACTTGTGGTGGCAAGTTACTGAACCTGGTTTACAAAGAACCTGTCCTCTTTCGATTTCGTCTCTCTGAACACCACGAAGAAGAGCACCGATGTTGTCACCAGCCTGAGCTTCATCAAGAAGTTTACGGAACATTTCAACACCTGTTACAACTACTTTACGTGTTTCTTCTTTGATACCAACGATTTCTACTTCATCAGATACGTGAAGTACACCACGTTCTACTCTACCAGTAGCAACTGTACCACGTCCTGTGATAGAGAATACGTCTTCTACAGGCATAAGGAATGGTTTGTCTGTATCACGTTCTGGATCCGGAATGTATGAATCAACTGCATCCATAAGTTCCATAATCTTGTCTCCCCATTCGCCGTTCGGATCTTCAAGAGCTTTAAGAGCAGATCCCTGAATGATCGGAGTATCATCTCCTGGGAATTCGTATTCATCAAGAAGTTCACGAATTTCCATTTCAACGAGTTCAAGAAGTTCTTCGTCGTCTACCATATCACATTTGTTCATGAATACAACGATGTACGGTACACCTACCTGACGAGAAAGCAGGATGTGCTCTCTTGTCTGAGCCATAACACCATCAGTAGCAGCTACAACAAGGATAGCACCATCCATCTGAGCAGCACCTGTGATCATGTTCTTAACGTAGTCAGCATGTCCTGGGCAGTCTACGTGAGCGTAGTGACGTTTTTCTGTTTCGTACTCAACGTGAGCTGTAGAGATTGTGATACCACGTTCTCTTTCTTCTGGAGCTTTGTCGATGTTTTCGAAATCTACAGCTGCATTACCAGCAACTCTTGCTGCAAGAGTTTTTGTGATAGCTGCTGTAAGAGTTGTTTTACCATGGTCAACGTGTCCGATGGTACCGATATTACAATGCGGTTTTGTTCTTTCAAATTTAGCCTTTGCCATTTTGAATATCCTCCTTAAATATACCACCCAATAGGGCATTTTAGTTTACGATGTTTTAACTCGGCTAATACTGATTATATTTCATAAAGTACAGTTTTTCAAGCCTTTTTCGTATTTTTTATGCGTTTTTGTTAGATAAAATCTTTTCCTGTACAGACTTCGGAACTGGCTCATATTTTTCGAAGAACATTGAGTAGTTTCCACGTCCCTGAGTTCTGGAACGAAGGTCTGTAGAGTATCCGAACATTTCTGAAAGCGGAACATATCCTCTAACGATCTTTCCACCGCCGAGGTCATCCATACCTTCGATACGTCCACGACGAGAGTTGATATCACCGATAACATCTCCCATGTACTCTTCCGGCATAGTAACTTCAACTTTCATGATAGGCTCAAGGAGTACCGGGTCAGATTTCTTCATAGCATCTTTGAAAGCAAGAGAACCTGCAATGTGGAATGCCATTTCTGAAGAATCGACTTCATGGTAAGAACCATCATATACGGTTGCATGAATACCTACTACAGGGAATCCACCAAGGATACCAGCTTTCATGGCTTCTTCAATACCTTCGCCTACAGCCGGAATGTATTCCTTCGGAATTGCACCACCGACAACAGTAGAATCGAATTTATATGTTTCTTCACCATTGACATCCATTGGTTCAAATTTAACTTTACAGTGTCCGTACTGTCCACGTCCACCTGACTGTTTAGCATACTTGCTGTCAACATCAACTGCTTTTGTGAAGGACTCTTTGTATGCAACCTGCGGAGCACCTACGTTAGCTTCTACCTTGAATTCACGAAGAAGTCTGTCTACGATGATTTCAAGATGAAGTTCTCCCATTCCGGCGATGATTGTCTGACCTGTTTCCTGATCAGTATGAGCACGGAATGTCGGGTCTTCTTCTGCAAGTTTTGCAAGAGATTCACCAAGTTTACCCTGAGAAGCTTTTGTCTTAGGCTCGATAGCGAGCTCGATAACTGGTTCTGGGAATTCCATAGATTCAAGGATTACCGGATGCTGTTCATCACAGATTGTATCACCTGTAGTTGTGAACTTGAATCCGATCGCTGCTGCGATATCTCCTGAATATACTTTATCCAATTCCATTCTCTTGTTAGCATGCATCTGAAGGATACGTCCAACACGTTCTTTTTTATTCTTTGTAGCGTTCAATACATAAGAACCTGAATTCATAGTTCCTGAATATACACGGAAGTATGCAAGCTTACCTACGAACGGGTCTGTCATGATCTTGAATGCAAGTGCAGAGAAAGGTTCTTCATCTGAAGAATGTCTTACTACTTCATTACCATCTTCGTCAACACCCTGGATTGGCGGGATGTCTGTCGGAGCCGGCATATATTCAACGATTGCATCCAGAAGTTTCTGAACACCCTTGTTTCTGTAAGCAGATCCACAGCAAACCGGTACTGCTGTACATTCACAAGTAGCTTTTCTAAGAACTGCTTTGAGCTGATCTACTGTCGGGATTTCGTCCTCAAGATACATCATCATAAGTTCGTCATCCAATTCGCAAATCTTTTCGACCAGTTCTGTGTGGTAAAGCTCAGCATCTTCTTTCATGTCATCCGGGATTTCGCATACTGTGATGTCATCACCCTTGTCATCATTGTAGATGTAAGCTTCCATTTCCATAAGGTCGATGATTCCCTTGAAATCATCTTCTTTACCGATTGGTAACTGAAGAACGATAGCGTTCTTACCCAATCTTGTCTTAATCTGTTCTACAGCGTTGTAGAAGTTTGCACCTAAGATGTCCATCTTGTTGATGAAGGCCATTCTTGGTACGTTGTATGTGTCTGCCTGACGCCATACGTTTTCTGACTGAGGCTCAACACCACCCTTAGCACAGAATACACCTACAGCACCATCCAGTACACGAAGTGAACGTTCAACCTCTACAGTGAAGTCAACGTGTCCTGGAGTATCAATGATATTGATACGATGCTCAAGAGCACCTTTTTTCGGTTTTGTATGATCTTCAAGTGTCCAATGACATGTTGTAGCTGCTGAAGTGATCGTGATACCTCTTTCCTGCTCCTGTTCCATCCAGTCCATGGTAGCAGTTCCTTCATGAGTATCACCAATCTTATAGTTAACACCGGTATAGTATAAGATACGCTCTGTAAGAGTGGTCTTACCAGCATCAATATGCGCCATAATACCGATATTTCTGGTTCTCTCTAATGGATATTCTCTTCCAGCCAAGATTTTTTCCTCCTATAATTAGAAACGATAGTGAGCAAATGCTTTGTTTGCTTCTGCCATCTTGTGCATGTCTTCTTTCTTCTTTACAGATGCGCCAGTGTTGTTAGCCGCATCAAGAATTTCATTTGCAAGTCTTTCTTCCATTGTCTTCTCGCCTCTGTTACGAGAGTACAGTGTAAGCCAGCGAAGTGCAAGAGCCTGTCTTCTGTCTGCTCTTACCTCGATCGGTACCTGATAAGTAGCTCCACCGATACGTCTTGCCTTTACTTCAAGTACAGGCATGATGTTGTTCATTGCTTCTTCAAATACTTCGATAGCTGGTTTTTCAGCTTTCTCTGCGACTTTGTCAAATGCTCCGTATACAATTTTCTGAGCTACACCTTTCTTACCGTCAAGCATGATGTTGTTGATAAGCTTTGTAACTACCTTGTTGTTGTATAACGGATCCGCTAATACGTCTCTTTTCTGAGTATGTCCTTTACGTGCCACGGTTCTTCCCTCCTTATACATATTGGCAAAGCTTTGCTTTGCGTGAATAATTCATCGGTACTCACATGTGTCTTTCTATGTGTATCGTTGGCGGGACAATCTCCGATGCCTGCCACGTGGCAGGCGATATCTGAATTAAACCCGCAACCAACTATTCTCATAGTTCTGTTTGTGATACGATTTAGTTTCGTTTTACACTAAAATCAAGTGCTTATTTCTTTGCGTCTTTTGGTCTCTTTGCTCCGTATTTAGAACGAGCCTGACGTCTCTTTGCAACACCTGCTGTATCAAGTGTTCCACGAACGATATGGTATCTTGTACCCGGAAGGTCCTTTACTCTTCCTCCACGGATAAGAACAACGCTATGTTCCTGAAGGTTGTGACCTTCTCCTGGGATGTAGCTTGTTACTTCGATTCCGTTTGAAAGACGTACTCTGGCGATCTTTCTGAGAGCTGAGTTCGGTTTCTTCGGTGTAGCTGTCTTAACTGCTGTACACACACCTCTCTTCTGCGGTGCAGATGTGTCTGTAGCTCTTTTCTTCAAAGAATTGTATCCTTTCTGGAGAGCCGGTGCAGTAGATTTCTTTACAGCTGTCTGACGACCTTTTCTTACTAACTGGTTAAATGTTGGCATCTCTTTCACCTCCTATGAAGTAATAATTGGTTACGATTTTAAACAAGTTCTGTTTAAAATGCGCAGAAAAACAGTGCATCGTTTTTCGCACGCTTGTTTATTGTAGTATATCGCAAAAAAAAAGTCAAGGCATTCTGAAAAATATTTTCCAAATCATACCTTGACTTTTTCTTCATTTTTATTCTGTACTTACGGATCCTTCGATTGTTTCTCCGTCTTTTACTTTTTTGATCAGTTCACTGATCTCAGCCACTGAATTTTCATCCGGATACGTTACATAAAGCTCTTCATCTCCTGAAGAATAGCAGATATCTGTTCCCCCGGTTCCATCCGCTGCCACGGAATAAATATTCCATTTTGCATTGGTTCTAAGCTGAGTCTTGATCAGCGACTGGATCTGGCTGGAAGTAAAGTTCGTATCCACACCATCGCTGACACTTTCAATAATATCGCTTGCCCCACGGAGCATTGCCGGTGACATCATCTTTTTAATGATTGCAGTGATAACTGCCTGCTGATGGACTCCTCTTCCGTTGTCCCCGTCTGGCAGTGCCTGACGTTCACGGCAAAAAGCAAGTGCACTAATACCATCAAAATGATTCATTCCTTCATTTACATGAATCTCTGCACCCGACTCCCATCCTGTATCAAATTCGAGATCTGATTCAACATCCAGTCCGCCAAGTGCATCAACCACACTGGTCATAGATGTAAAATTAACTCTTCCGAAAAATTCGATATCTGTATCATAAAGTTCTTCCAGCGTCTGCATAGACACATCCACACCATAGATTCCTGCATGTGTCAGTTTGTCGTCCTGTCCTCCGGATACTCCCGGGATTGGTACATAATAATCTCTAGGGGTTGTAATCAGTAATACCTGATGGCTCGTCGGATTAACAACCGCTACGATATTGACATCGCTTCGTCCCTGTTCTGTGATATCACCATTTGTATCAATACCACTCAAATAAACCGCAAATGGCTTTGTAACGCTTTCATCAGATGTATCGCTTTCAATTTCAACAACAATATTGTGCTTATAAATAACCTTTGTATCCTTTGTAAAGGTTGAATACTGTTCCTTGATAATATTACTGTAAGCTGAGTTGTAGATAATCGCATCTACTTCTCCGTCATATAATGCCTGTGCTTCTTCTCCCAGATTACTGTATTCCTGAAGAGTAATGTTCTGTCCCAGTTCCTTTTCAATCTGTTTAACTGCCGACTTCGTCTGGTCTCCACCAGTCGCATACTGAACACCAAATGTATATCCGGCTGCTGCTGATAAAGTATCTGCATTATCATCCGCCTTTACCGCAACTACCATGGAACTTGTTTTCTTATTACTTCCGGTAATCTTCTGGAATGCATTATTTACTTTTCCTATATAGAAAGAACCCACTCCCAGAATGA
The DNA here is from genome assembly GCF_027674365.1 of Coprococcus sp. AM11-30B. Taxonomy (NCBI): domain Bacteria; kingdom Bacillati; phylum Bacillota; class Clostridia; order Lachnospirales; family Lachnospiraceae; genus Coprococcus; species Coprococcus sp. AM11-30B. Next base: position 13,548 of record NZ_JAQDVB010000017.1, read on the forward strand.
TGCAGATCAGTATACAGAATATCTTTCCGCCAATTCCTTTTCCTTTTGCCGCTATCTGTGTCAGCAAGGTAATTCCAAGCAGGATCAGCAGTACTCCGATCAGTACCAGGAAATAAGTAGAAGTAAGTACATTGAACAGCATCACATTCACTGCAAGTACTACAGACAGGATAAACTGGATAATTGCAAGTATAATTCCAATCGTTCTGCTTACCCGATTTTTCTTTCTTCCTCTGCGCCGTTTATTTTTACGATTCTTATTATTCTCCGGGTCAGACATCTTTCTTATATTCTGATAGTCTTCTTCCGGTCTTCTTTTCTTCTTATCATTCGAAGATGATTTCTTTTTCGGTCGTTCTCTGTAGTAATCTTCCTCATCATCATAATATCGGGCAGATCTTCGGTCTTCTTCATAAGCATACCGGTTCTTCCCCTTAGCCCGTCTGCTTACTTCTCTGCTGTTATTGATACTTCGCATATTTCTATTAGAAGTTCCATCAGACGATCTTCTCCTTGCTGATTTTCTCTGTTCCATATACACTCACTTTCATTTGTTACATAACTATTACACGATATGACACTTTAATTACAATTACATCTCTATATAATATCGTTTTTACCTTATATTGTCAATATTTTCGTGTCAATCCGTATTTTGTGATTCTGCACAATTTTTCTGGAAATTTTTTAATCTGCCAAGGCATATAGTGTTTTTTCACAGAAAGTTCTATCGGAATTTCTCATAAAACAAAAAGAAAACGAAGAACTCTTCTTAAGTCCTTCGCCTTCTTTATTATATTACTACTTTTTATTTATCTTCTACAAGATGGCATGCCACCTTATGTCCAGGAGCAATCTCTTTCATCTGCGGCATTTCCTTAAAGCAGCGTTCTGTCGCATGCTGACATCTCTCAGCGAAACGACAGCAGTTCTTCGGATTGATCGGGCTTGGGATCTCACCCTTGATCGGAATACGCTGGTTCGCTTTTGCTTTATTCGGATCTGCTTCCGGGATTGCAGAAAGCAGTGCCTGTGTATATGGATGCATCGGATGAGCATAAAGTTCATCTGTCTCAGCAGTCTCGACCATTGTTCCGAGGTACATAACAACTACACGGTCAGAAATATATTTTACGACACTAAGGTCATGCGCGATAAACAGGTAAGTCAGTCCTCTTTCTTCCTGCAGTTCTTTCAGCATATTGATAACCTGTGCCTGGATAGACACATCAAGAGCTGAAATCGGCTCATCACAGATGATGAATTCCGGATCAACAGAAAGAGCACGTGCAATACCGATACGCTGTCTCTGTCCACCTGAGAATTCGTGTGGGAAACGTGACATATGATCTTTATTAAGACCAACTGTAGCAAGCAGCTGCTCTACTTTTGCATCTGCATCCTTTGTTGACATTCCATGCTGTTTCAGACCTTCTCCAACGATATCCTTAACAGTCATACGTGGGTTCAGTGATGAATACGGGTTCTGGAAAATCATCTGTACCTTCTTACAGAATTCTTTCTGCTCTGCATGATTGTATTTGAAAATATCTTTTCCATCATAATATACATTTCCCGAAGTCGGATTGTATAACTTGATCATGGTACGTCCTGTTGTAGATTTACCACAGCCGGACTCACCTACCAGGCTGACTGTCTCACCTTTATAAATATCAAATGTAAGATCATCAACCGCTTTTAAGGTTTCTTTACGGCTGATTTCAAAATATTTACATAAGTTTTTCACCTGTACGAGAGGCTGTTTTTTTTCTGTATTTTCCATTTTACACCTCTCCTTTCTCAGTTACTTTTCTTCTCATGTCTGTATCCGGTGCATATTCATGCTGCAGCCAGCAACAGGTTTCATGTTCTTTTGAAAGCTCATAAGTCTGTGGCGGCATATCTTTACAGATTTCCATGCAGTATTCACATCTTGCTGCGAACGGACATCCTTTCGGAGGTGCAAACAGATCCGGAGGTGTTCCTTCGATTGGCTGCAATTTGTGGCCTTTTGCTGTATCCAGTTTGGCAATTGAATGCATAAGTCCTTTTGTGTAAGGATGTGCTGTATCATAGAAAATCTCATCTACAGATCCACGTTCTACGATCTTTCCTCCATACATAACCAGTACACGGTCGCAAAGCTTTGCGATAACACCAAGGTCATGTGTGATCAAGATAATAGATGTCCCAAGTGTTTTCTGAAGATTTTTCAGTACATCAAGAATCTGCGCTTCAATTGTAACATCCAAAGAAGTAGTCGGCTCATCGGCAATAACGATGCTCGGGCTTCCCACCAGAGCGATCGCGATCATAACACGCTGTTTCATACCACCTGAAAGTTCATGTGGATACTGTTTGTAACGGCGTTCTCCATCAGAGATACCTACCATTTTAAGGATTTCAAGTGCTTTTGCTTTTTTCTCAGCTGCACTCATACCTTTTCTTCCGACGAATACTTCTTCAATCTGTTTTCCGATACGCATTGTCGGGTTCAATGAGGTCATAGGATCCTGAAAAATATAACTGATCTCTTTTCCACGGAACTGACGAAGTTCTTTTTTGTTCATTTTCAGAACATCTTTTCCTTTATAAAGAATCTCTCCGCCTTCAAAGAATCCAGGCGGTTCCGGATTCAGTCTCATCAGACACTGAGAGGTAACACTCTTTCCACATCCGGATTCTCCAACTATACCAAGAATTTCTCCCGGACGGACTTCAAAGCTGACATCACGAACAGCTTTTACAACTCCACCGTATGTACGGAAAGAGAATTGCAGATTTTTTACTTCCAATAAATTTTCCATCTTCTATACTCCTTCCTACTCGGTTCCTCTAAGTTTCGGGTCAAATGCATCACGAAGCCCATCACCAAGAAGATTCAGCGCAAGCATTGTTGTACAAATCAGGAATGCCGGTACAAATACCTGGTACGGATGAATTCTCAGCTGTGCGATTCCGTCTTTTGCAAGTACACCCCAGCTGCAGTTCGGTGGTTTGATACCCAGACCGATATAGCTCAGGAATGCCTCCTGGAAAATAGCTCCCGGAATAGCCATTGTCAGGTTTGTAATGATAAGTCCCATGATATTCGGTAAAATATGTTTTACAATGATTACGATATCCGGCACACCAAGGATCTTGGCTGCAGATACGAAATCAGATTCTCTCAGTTTTAATACTTCACCACGAACGAAACGACATCCACCGATCCATCCGACGCAACACATAGCAAGAATCAAACAGTGTACACCGTTACCAACAACTACCATAAGAAGAATGGTAACGATCAGACTTGGGATTCCGTATAATACGTCAACGACACGCTGGATAACCATATCGATCTTGCCACCGTAGAATCCTGAGATACCACCCATGATAGATCCAACGATTGCATTGATGATGCTGGCTGCAAAACCAATTGTCAGAGATACTCTCGCACCAGACCATGCACGAACCCAGAGATCACGTCCAAGAGAGTCTGTTCCAAACCAATGTGCTTTTGAAAAACTCTGGTTCATCTCTGCCACACTCTGTGTTGCAATGTCATATTTGCTGAACATTGGAACAAAGATCGCCATAAGTACATAAAGTCCAATCAGGCACAATGAGAAGAATGCAATCTTATTCTTGCGGATTCGTCTCCATGCATCCTGCCAGTAACCAATATTCGGACGGGAAATAGACTCCATTGTCTTTGTATTTTTTCCTACAACTTTAAACTGTTCTTTTGTAATTTCTGCCATTTCTCGTCACCTACCTTTTTTTACCACTCAGACGGATTCTCGGATCTACAATACCGTATAAGATATCTACAATCAGGATTGACACGATCAGGAATGCTCCGTAGAAGATCGTCATACCAAGAACCAGTGTATAATCTGCCATGTTAATACTGTCTACATAATGTTTTCCCATTCCAGGGATTGCGAAAAGGGCTTCGATTACGAATGTTCCTGTTAATACAGATGCAACTGTCGGTCCCATAATGGTAATGATCGGTGTGATCGCATTACGGATCTGATGTTTAACTGTAATTCGGAAATCCGATAAACCTTTCGCACGTGCTGTCTTTGTATAATCTGAAGATACAACTTCCAGCATACTGGAACGCATCAGACGGGAAATGGATGCCAGTGTATAGAATCCAACCGCGATTGACGGTAAAATTGTGTGCTTAAAGCTTGTGTACTGCGCAACCGGAAGAATCTGCCATTTGATTCCGAAGAAATACTGAAGTACAGATCCCATGATGAAGTCAGGAATCGATGTACCAATGATCGCAATCAAAATACAGACAAAGTCCAGTTTCTTTCCTCGATTCAGTGCTGCTACAATTCCAAGGATCAGTCCGAAGAACAGTGCAAAGCACAGTGAACGGATTCCCAAGTCTGCTGAGTATGGGAATGAGTCAGCAATAATACGGTTAACTGTCTGACTTTCATACTTCATAGAATACCCCAGATCACCATGAAGCACATTCTTCATATAAGTTATATACTGCTCTGCAAGCGGTTTATCCAAACCATAGTAAGCTTCCAGATTCGCTTTGATCTCCGGTGTCATCTTGTCACTTGAGAACGGATCTCCCGGCATCAGACGAACCAGGACGAATACAACACTTGTAAGTACCAAAAGTGTTACGATGGCTAATGCAACTCGTTTAGCTATATATTTTGCCATTCTTTTGTCTCCCTTCATTTTTCTTTATTTGATAGCTTTGATTATTTCACATACTTCCTATTGGCTGATACATACCAAATCTACCCCTCGAAATAATCAAAACCCTCAAATAAGCAGCCGGTGCGGACCAGTAAGTCCGCGCCGACCGCAAGGTATGTTACCATCCAACTGTATTATTCGCTGATGTCTGCATATACCAGATCGAAGTCATATCCGACAAAGTATACATTGAAGTTAGAAATCTTCGGATTGATCAGATACTGGTCTCTACGTAACTGAAGCGGTACAAGAGCGGAATCTTCTCCAAGGAAGATCTGTTCTGCCTTGAACAGCATATCCTGTCTTGTCTTAGCATCTGTCTCTGTCTGAGAATCTTTAAGAAGCTTGTCGTATTCAGCGTTCGCATATCCAGAGTGGTTATACTGACCATCGCTGATCCACAGTTCCAGATAAGAGTATGCGTCAGAGTAGTCCGGAACCCATCCTGTTACTACCATATCGTAATCTTTTTCAGTTTCCATCTGAAGTCTCTGTTTGTAAGTTACCTGGTTGATTTCTACTGTAATACCAAGGTTCTTCTGATACTGTTCCTGAAGAACTTCAGCCTGCTTCTTAGCACCATCTGTATCAGTTGTAAGAAGAGTAATCTTGATGTCTGCCGGATTAGAAACGCCCATTTCTTTCATTGCTGCATCCAGATATTCTTTTGCTTTATCATTATCATTTTCTGCCGGGAATGGTGTATATGGATAAGCTTCTCCGTATGTCTGGTCATCTGCCGCCTGCACGTTTGGAAGTACAAGTCTCTGTGCAACGTCATATACGTCATTGTTAACCAGCTTGTTGTATTCTGTTCTGTTGATTGCATAGTTCAAAGCAAATCTCAGGTTCTTGTTAGCAAGCGGTCTGTCTTCTGACATGTTGAGCATGATGTAATCATCTGCACCTGTATAGTAGAATTCAGTATTTTCTGTATACTGATCTGTCATTTCAGTAGGTACAACTGTGATATCAACTTCGCCCTGTTCCCACATAGCAACCGCTGTCTTAGCATCTGCAACTGTCTTTACGCAGATTTCATCAAGCTTGATGCTGTCTGCATCCCAGTAATTTTCATTCTTAGAAAGGATCATTTCATCGCCATGTTTCCACTCTGTCATCTTGAACGGTCCGTTATAAACAGATTTTTCCGGATCAGCTGCATATTCTTTTCCGTATTTTTCTACATAATCTTTTCTTGTAGGACCGAATGTTGCCATAGCAGCCATACTAAGGAAGTATGTAGCCGGATGTGCAAGTTCGATAACAACTGTCTTGTCATCTGGTGCAGATACGCCAAGTTCATCGACAGGCACAGAACCGCTATTTACTTCTGCACCGTTTTTGAGGATATATCCGATGAATGCGTAATCGCTTGCCATTTCTGGATCCATAAGTCTCTGGATACCATAAACATAATCGCCTGCTTTTACATCTTCTCCGTCAGACCATTTCAGTCCATCACGAAGGTGGAATGTATAAGTAAGTCCGTCATCTGAGATATCCCAGCTTTCAGCTGCATCCGGCTTAATCTCGCCTTCCACGTTACGTGTCAGCATTGCATAAGTACAAATCTCCGCTGTTGAACATGAAATAGAGTTACTGTTCTGTGGGTCCATAGAAGGAAGATCTTCACGAAGTGTGTAAGTAATTCTCTTCTTTCCTGATGATTCACTTTCTTCTTTCTTGGAATCTTTTGATCCCGGAGTACTACAGCCGGCAAACATTGTTACTGTCATTGCCGTGGCAAGTAAAGCTGCTAATAATTTCTTTTTCATAAATGTTGTCCTCCTTTTTCATTTATAATTCTATTAGCTCATGTGTAGCACTGATCAGGTTCTCATATCCGTCTTTTGTGATGATGCCCTGGTCCTCAAGTCTGACACCACCCCAACCCGGAATATAAAGTCCTGGTTCTACTGTCATTACGCTGTTCTCCTGTAAGATATTCTCACAGTTCAGCCCGATATTCGGAAGTTCATGGACGAACAGCCCAACTCCATGACCAATTCCTGTATAATTATACGGAAGGTATTCTGTATCTTTAATTGCTTTAAGTGAAGCTTCATAGCAGGAAGTTCCTGTTACACCGGCTCTTACAGATGCTTCTGTATCTTCTGTCATGCGACGGCAGAGATCATAAACTTCTCTCTGTTTGGCGTCTGCCTTTCCGACAACTACTGTTCTTGTCATATCCGAAAGATAACCTTTGTACTGACATCCATAATCCATCAATACGAAATCACCGTATTCGATTGGCTTACTGTCCGGAATTCCGTGAAGCAGAGAGCTCTTTGCTCCTGAAATAACGATTCCACCGTAAGGTTTGGTATCTGCACCTTCCATAACCATGTAATGTGCAAGTCTGGATGCAATTTCTTTTTCTGTCACACCCGGACGGATGTCTTTTATAATTTTTTCAAATGCTCTGGATGCGATATCGCAGGCAACGGTAAGGTTCTTGATCTCTTCCGGCGTCTTAATCGCGCGGAAGCCTTCGATTACATTCAGCGTCGGAATCATCTCAGCGCTGAGTTCAGCCTGCATAGAGTTCCATTTTTCAAATGTCAGATGATCCTGTTCAAATCCAATTGTTTTAACTCCATCTTTGTCTGCGCAATATGCAACAGCTTTCCCCATACTGTAGCCAAAATTGATTCGCCAGTTTACAAGCTCATAATCCGGGCATTCATAAGATGCCTGCTCTGTGTATCTTGCATCAGTGATAAAATACTGATTCGCCTTTGTGATAAAAAGGAACGAGTCTTCCCCCGTAAATCCGCTGATACAACGTACATTCGCCGGCTTTGCAATATAAAACGCATCCAGCCTTTCTTTTTCCATGTACTCTCGCAATTGTGTTAATCTGTCCATTTTCGTTCTCCTCTCATGTACTTTTGTTCTTTCGAGACGGTATATTTACCAGATATGTCCGTCCTTCTGCGACAATGTAATACTTTACTAGACCGCAGTCTAGTGGTGTAAACAAAAGAACGCTATGATTTACATCATGACGTCCTTGTCTTCTTTCAAAGGTCATAGTTTCACGCTATGAAGTCTATGTTTAATTATTAGATTGTCCGTATTGTATGTATAAAAATCTAATCTTTATACACTTTAGTAAATAACACTGTCTTCAGAGTTGCGTGAATTTCGAAGAAACCCCGTTTTAACAGTTCAATTTTGTAAATTCACTCAGATGAATATTTATTCATATGTGTAACTTTTTTTCTTATTATAGAACCATACTCTATGATTGTCAAGAGGAATGCTATTTATTTCACAATTTAATTTTCACCTTTTATTTTCATTTCTTCCAAACAGTCTTGGTACATCCCGGTGATATACCCATATACTCACACAAGGTTCTTTTCCAGGATTGGAAATACTATGACGCTCTCTGCTCTTTATATATACACTGTCTCCCGGATGTAAACTGCTAATTTCTCCTTCCACCTCTACATTCAGAGTTCCTTTTATCACCATACACATTTCCGAAAAGACATGACTATATTCTTCTTTTTTCGCAGATTCTCCCGGTTCAATCGTAATATATTCAAAAATCGATTCTCCCTGACCGAAGTCTGCAACCTCAACTATTATATTTTCTTCCGGATAAAGATGCTTACTCATTTCTTCTCTGCGTATAACCGTCTTTCCCGGCTTTTCGCCTTCCAGTGCATACTGGATATCAATATCCAGTGCTTCACAAATTCGCGCAAGACTGTCCACATTCGGAGATGTCTTATTCTGTTCCAGCATACTCAGATAGCCCGCTGAAAGTCCTGTATATTCTCCCAAAACCCGGATTGTCATCATTTTCTTTTTTCTGCATTCTCTGATCCGTTCACCAATATGATCTAAATCCAGCATATCGCACCCCCTGATTTTCGACTGATTATTTATATGCTACTGTATTTTTTCATATTTTGCAACCCTTTATTTTTGTAAAGTGTTAAAGAATTGGAAATAATTTTTAAATATTTTTGTTTTTCATGTCTTTAAAGCAAGAAAAGCAGACACGCCATTCAACGTATCTGCCTCTCTTAGCATATAAAGCCTATTCTTCAACTGTAACTGTTTCGTCAGCATTTTCTTCGCTTTCAACAGTTTCTGCTGTCTCTGCCGGTGCTTCAGACTCAGTATCATCATCCATATCAAAATCATCAAAACTGATTTCGTCGTCCATATCCATACCAAGGCCTGTATCAAGTTTAACGTCACGGTATTTTCTCATACCTGTTCCTGCCGGAATCAGTTTACCGATAATGACGTTCTCTTTCAGACCGATCAGGTGGTCAACCTTGCCTTTGATAGCAGCCTCAGTCAGAACCTTGGTTGTCTCCTGGAAGGATGCAGCTGACAGGAAGGAATCTGTTGCCAGGGATGCCTTGGTAATACCAAGCATGATCTGTTCTCCTGTTGCAGGTTCTTTACCTTCTGTTACCATCTGTTCATTTACATCGTTGAACTCAAGGACATCTACCATTGTTCCCGGAAGGAATTCAGTATCCCCTCTTTCTTCGATGCGGATCTTCTTCAGCATCTGACGAACGATAACTTCGATATGCTTATCGTTGATTTCTACACCCTGCAGACGGTATACTCTCTGTACTTCCTGAAGCATGTAGTCCTGTGCAGCACGAAGACCTTTGATCTTAAGAAGGTCATGTGGGTTCACGCTACCTTCTGTAAGCTCGTCACCGGCTTCCAGAACAGCTCCATCCTGTACTTTAATACGTGATCCATAAGGAATCAGATAAGTCTTTGTCTCACCTGTCTGCTGATTGGTAACGATGATTTCACGCTTCTTCTTTGTATCGTTCAGGTTTGCAACACCTGCGATTTCTGTGATGATAGCAAGACCTTTCGGCTTTCTTGCTTCAAAAAGTTCTTCGACACGAGGAAGACCCTGTGTGATATCTCCACCGGCTACACCACCACTATGGAAAGTACGCATGGTCAGCTGTGTACCAGGTTCACCGATTGACTGAGCTGCAATAATACCGACAGCTTCACCAACCTGTACAGGTTCACCTGTTGCCATATTGGCACCATAACATTTCGCACAGATACCAATGTGTGATTTACAGGTCAGGATTGTACGGACTTTCACTTTCTTAAGTGGTGAATTTCCATTTTCATCCACACCGTATTTCATGATCTTTTCTGCACGTTTTGGTGTGATCATGTGGTTTGCTTTTACAAGCACATTGCCATCTTTGTCACAAATTGTATAGCATGAATATCTTCCTGTAATACGTTCCTGAAGACTTTCGATTTCTTCATTTCCATCCATGAATGCATGCAGATACATTCCCGGAATTTCAGCATCTTTGCTTACACAGTCAACCTCACGGATGATCAGATCCTGTGATACGTCAACAAGACGTCTTGTCAGGTATCCTGAATCGGCTGTGCGAAGGGCAGTATCTGACATACCTTTTCGAGCTCCATGCGCAGACATGAAGTATTCCAGTACGTCCAGACCTTCACGGAAGTTTGACTTGATAGGCAGCTCGATCGTATGACCGGTTGTATCAGCCATAAGTCCACGCATACCTGCAAGCTGTTTGATCTGTTTGTCAGATCCACGGGCTCCGGAATCCGCCATCATGAAGATGTTGTTGTATTTATCAAGTCCTGTAAGAAGGGCTTCTGTAAGCTCATCATCTGTTTCTTTCCAGGTCTCTACAACTTCTTTGTAACGCTCTTCTTCTGTAATAAGACCACGCTTGAAGTTACGTGTGATCTTATCAACCGTTGCCTGTGCTCTTGCGATCAATTCCGGTTTCTGTGGCGGTACAGTCATATCTGAAATAGATACAGTCATAGCTGCTCTTGTAGAGAGCTTGTATCCCATTGATTTTACATGGTCAAGTACTTCAGCTGTAGCTGACGCACCATGTGTGTTAATAACTTTTTCAAGAATCTGTTTCAGCTGTTTCTTTCCTACATGGAAATCCACTTCAAGAACCAGTTCATTTCCTTCTTTTTCACGATCAACAAAACCGAGATCCTGCGGAATGATTTCGTTGAAAATGAAACGTCCAAGTGTAGACTCTACTGTACCGGTTTTCTTTGTTCCATCCGGCATCGTCTTTGTCACACGTACTTTGATTCTTGAGTGAAGAGTTACAACTCCGTTTTCATAAGCAAGAATTGCTTCATTCACACTCTTGAATACTTTTCCTTCTCCCTTGGCTCCCGGTCTTTCCTGTGTCAGATAGTAGATACCAAGAACCATATCCTGTGAAGGAACAGCTACCGGACCACCATCAGACGGTTTCAGAAGGTTGTTTGGTGAAAGCAGAAGGAAACGGCACTCAGCCTGAGCTTCTACAGAAAGCGGAAGATGAACCGCCATCTGGTCACCATCGAAATCGGCATTGAATGCGGTACATACCAGTGGATGAAGCTTAATTGCTTTACCTTCTACCAGAATCGGTTCAAATGCCTGGATACCAAGACGGTGAAGTGTAGGAGCACGGTTCAGCATAACCGGATGCTCTTTGATTACATCTTCAAGTACATCCCATACTTCCGGCTGAAGACGCTCTACCATTTTCTTAGCATTCTTAATATTGTGAGCAGCTCCGCTCTCAACAAGTTCTTTCATAACAAACGGCTTGAACAGCTCGATTGCCATTTCTTTCGGAAGACCGCACTGATAGATTTTCAGTTCCGGTCCTACAACGATAACGGAACGTCCTGAGTAGTCAACACGTTTTCCGAGCAGGTTCTGACGGAAACGTCCTGATTTACCTTTCAGCATATCAGAAAGGGATTTCAGTGCTCTGTTTCCAGGACCTGTTACCGGACGTCCACGACGTCCATTGTCGATCAGAGCATCTACAGCTTCCTGCAGCATTCTCTTTTCGTTTCTAACGATAATGTCCGGAGCTCCCAGTTCAAGGAGTCTTCTCAGACGGTTATTTCTGTTGATAATTCTTCTGTACAGATCATTCAGGTCAGATGTTGCAAAACGTCCACCATCCAGCTGTACCATCGGACGCAGATCCGGCGGAATTACCGGGATTGCAGTCATGATCATCCATTCCGGTTTATTTCCTGATTCGCGGAAAGCTTCTACTACTTCAAGTCTCTTAACGATTCTTGCTCTCTTCTGTCCGGTAGCACCCTCAAGTCCTGCCTGCAGTTCAGCATAATCTTTTTCAAGATCGATCGCTTCAAGAAGTTCTTTGATCGCTTCTGCTCCCATTCCTACGCGGAAGCCATTGCCCCAGTTTTCTCTTGCTTCCTGGTATTCAGCTTCAGAAAGAACCTGCTTGTAAGAGAGATCTGTCTCTCCCTTGTCAAGTACGATATAAGAAGCGAAATACAGTACTTTTTCCAGAGTTCTCGGTGAAAGATCCAGGATCAGTCCCATACGGCTCGGAATACCTTTGAAATACCAGATATGAGAAACCGGTGCCGCAAGTGCGATGTGACCCATACGTTCACGTCGCACAGTTGCCTTTGTTACTTCTACACCGCAGCGATCGCATACAACACCTTTATAACGGATCTTTTTGTATTTACCACAGTGGCATTCCCAGTCTTTGCTAGGTCCAAAGATTTTCTCACAGAACAGACCGTCTCTTTCCGGCTTCAGTGTTCTGTAGTTGATTGTCTCCGGTTTTGTAACTTCACCTCTTGACCATTCCAGAATCTTTTCCGGAGATGCCAGACCTATTTTAATCGCATCAAATGAAATCGGTTGATACGTTGGTTCTTTTTTTGTTTCTGTCATTCTCGGCATCCTCCTATTCTAAATCCATGTCGTCATCAAAATCATCGTTCATATCGCCATCAAAATCGTCGAAGCTGTCATCTTCCTCCGGCTCATCATTTACATCAACCAGTTCTCCTTCTGAGAATTCCTGCTTGCTGTATCCGTGTTTACCGTAATCTTCATCGTTATTGTAGCGTCTGTCTCCCTCAATAATGTGATTCAGGTTTGTATCACCGTAATCTACACTTTCCATGATCTGAACTTCTTCATTGTTCTCATCCAGGACACGTACATCCAGACCGAGTGACTGAAGTTCTTTAAGAAGTACCTTGAAGGATTCCGGAATTCCCGGTTCAGGAATATTTTCACCTTTGATGATTGCTTCGTATGTCTTCACACGGCCAACCACATCATCGGATTTAACTGTCAGGATTTCCTGCAGAGTATAAGATGCACCGTAAGCTTCCAGTGCCCAAACCTCCATCTCTCCGAAACGCTGTCCACCGAACTGTGCTTTACCACCAAGTGGCTGCTGTGTTACCAGTGAGTAAGGACCGGTTGAACGTGCATGGATCTTATCATCAACCAGGTGATGCAGTTTCAGATAATGCATGTGTCCGATTGTTACCGGGCTGTCGAAATATTCTCCGGTACGACCGTCTCTCAGTCTTACTTTACCGTCTCTTGAAAGCGGAACGCCTTTCCACAGTGCTCTGTGGTCTCTGTTCTCATACAGATAATCCATAACTTCCGGAAGAAGTTCTTCTTTATGTCTTGCTTCAAATTCTTCCCAGGACAGGTTAACATAATCGTTCGCCAGATCCAGGGTATCCATAATATCAACCTCGTTTGCACCATCGAATACTGGTGTTGCAATGTTGAATCCAAGTGCTTTGGCAGCCAGAGAAAGGTGGATCTCCAGTACCTGTCCGATATTCATACGTGACGGTACACCCAGTGGGTTCAGCACGATGTCAAGCGGACGTCCGTTCGGAAGGAACGGCATATCTTCTACAGGAAGTACACGGGAAACAACACCCTTGTTACCATGACGTCCGGCCATCTTATCACCTACAGAGATCTTTCTCTTCTGTGCGATGTAGATACGGACTGCCTGATTAACTCCCGGTGAAAGTTCATCCCCATTTTCTCTTGTAAATACTTTTGCATCTACAACGATACCGTATTCACCATGAGGTACTTTCAGAGAAGTATCTCTTACTTCACGAGCTTTTTCTCCAAAAATTGCACGAAGAAGTCTTTCCTCTGCTGTCAGTTCTGTCTCTCCCTTCGGAGTAACTTTGCCGACAAGAATATCTCCTGCACGAACCTCAGCACCGATACGGATAATACCTCTCTCATCCAGATCTTTCAGTGCATCATCTCCTACGCCAGGAATATCGCGTGTGATTTCTTCTGGTCCGAGCTTTGTATCACGGGCTTCTGCTTCATATTCTTCGATATGAACAGATGTATAAACATCATTCTGTACAAGACGTTCACTAAGAAGTACAGCATCCTCGTAGTTGTAACCTTCCCAGGTCATAAATCCGATCAACGGGTTCTTACCAAGAGCCATCTCACCATTGGAGGTAGAAGGTCCGTCTGCGATTACCTGTCCCTTTTCAACTCTTTCACCTTTAACAACGATCGGTCTCTGGTTATAGCAGTTGCTCTGGTTGCTTCGCAGGAATTTGGTCAGCTTATAAGTCTTTTTTGTCTTGTCATCCTGTTTAATTGTGATTTCAGTAGATGTTGATCTTTCAACAATACCACCTTCTTCTGCAACGACACATACACCTGAGTCGACAGCAGATTTTACTTCCATACCTGTTCCGACTACCGGAGCTTCTGTAGTAAGAAGCGGTACGGCCTGACGCTGCATGTTGGACCCCATCAGCGCACGGTTCGCATCATCGTTCTGCAGGAACGGAATCAGTGCTGTAGCAACAGAGAACACCATCTTCGGAGATACGTCCATGTAATCAAACATTCTTTTCTCGTATTCCTGAGTCTCATCACGGTAACGACCAGATACATTCTTATGAATGAAATGTCCTTCCTCATCCAGAGGCTCATTCGCCTGTGCTACATGATAATTATCTTCTTCATCCGCAGTCATATACACTACCTCTTCGGTTACAACCGGATTCTGCGGATCTGTTTTGTCAATCTTACGGTACGGTGCTTCTATAAATCCGTACTCATTGATTCTTGCATAACATGCGAGAGAGTTGATCAGACCGATGTTCGGCCCTTCAGGTGTCTCGATCGGACACATTCTTCCGTAATGTGAGTAGTGAACGTCACGAACCTCGAATCCGGCACGGTCACGGGAAAGTCCACCTGGACCAAGTGCGGAAAGACGTCTCTTGTGAGTCAGCTCACCAAGCGGGTTATTCTGATCCATGAACTGTGACAGCTGTGATGATCCGAAGAACTCTTTAACAGCAGCAGTTACAGGCTTGATATTGATCAGTGACTGCGGAGAAATGCCCTCCAGATCCTGTGTTGTCATTCTTTCACGGACAACTCTTTCCAGTCTTGAAAGACCGATTCTGTACTGATTCTGGAGAAGTTCTCCAACCGCACGGATACGTCTGTTACCCAAGTGGTCAATATCATCATCTTTACCGATTCCATATTCAAGATGCATATTGTAATTGATAGACGCCATAATGTCTTCTTTTGTAATATGCTTCGGAATCAGTTCATGAATATTCTTATGAATTGCTTCTTTCAGCTCATCGATATCTCCGGCTGTCTCTTCCAGGAGTTCAGCAAGTACCGGATAGTATACCAGTTCAGTTACGCCAACTTCTTCCGGATCGATTCCACATACAGCTTTGAGATCTACCATCATATTAGAAAGTACTTTGATATTACGGTCACTTTCTTCTCTTGCGATCCACACATATGGAACAGCTGCATTCTGGATGGCATCTGCAAGTTCTCTGTCAACGACAGCTCCTGCTTCTGCAATTACTTCACCTGTCATCGGGCTTACTACGTCTTCAGCCAGCGTATGTCCTGTGATACGGTTCTTGAGCATAAGCTTCTTATTAAATTTATAACGTCCAACCTTTGCAAGGTCATAACGTCTCGGGTCAAAGAACATGCTGGTGATCAGACTTTCTGCACTGTCTACAGCAAGCGGTTCACCCGGACGGATCTTCTTATATAATTCGAGAAGACCTTCCTGATAGTTCTCTGAAGTATCCTTTGTGAAACTTGCGAGAATCTTTGGCTCTTCACCAAAAAGATCGATAATCTCAGCATTCGTTCCAATACCAAGTGCACGGATCAGGACTGTGATCGGCACCTTACGGGTTCTGTCCACACGGACATAGAAAACGTCATTGGAGTCCGTCTCATATTCAAGCCATGCACCCCTGTTCGGGATAACGGTGCAAGAGTATAATTCTTTACCAAGTTTATCATGCGCAATTCCATAATAAATACCAGGTGAACGCACCAGCTGGCTGACAATAACACGTTCCGCACCATTGATTACAAAGGTACCGGTTCTTGTCATAATCGGTAAATCACCCATAAAGATCTCATGTTCATTGATCTCATCTGTCTCTTTGTTGTGAAGTCTTACCTTCACTTTAAGCGGTGCAGCATAAGTAGCATCGCGTTCTTTACATTCCTCGATTGTGTACTTGGTTTCATCTGTGCACAATGTAAAGTCGACAAATTCCAGGCTCAGATGTCCGCTGTAATCGGTAATCGGAGAAATATCATCAAATACTTCTTTTAATCCTTCATCCAGGAACCATTTGTAAGAGTCGGTCTGAACTTCGATCAAATTAGGCATTTGGAGTACTTCTTTTTGCCGGGAATAGCTCATGCGCATACTTTTTCCGTTTGTGATGGGACGAATTCTGTTTTTCTCCATTTGACGTTTCACTCCTTATATGATAAATTTTCGGGTTATTTCCGCCTTATTCAGGGCGCACTTATGGCATACGTTTCCACAATAGCGCATTTTTTACTTTACCACAGGTTTTTCCCGATTGTCAAGTCTAACTTTTCAAAGAATTGTATTTTTATTGTATTTTGTAATGTAAGTGGCAAAATTTACTTTCGGTCCCTTTGATACCAGATTGCTACGTGCTTTGCACTCTCGCAATCCTCATCATCATTGTATGCATACCGCAGAAAAGTATAAAAAATCAAAAGAGCGTATCACTGCAGGAAATCCTGCGCGATACGCTCTTGTCATTCACAGTGTGATAACCAAAATTACTTAAGGTTAACTTCTGCTCCTTCAGCTTCAAGTTTTGTTTTGATTTCTTCAGCTTCAGCTTTAGAAACGCCTTCTTTAACTACCTTCGGTGCTCCGTCAACTAATTCTTTAGCTTCTTTAAGTCCAAGTCCTGTGATTTCACGAACAACTTTGATAACTTTAACTTTAGATGCTCCAGCAGAAACAAGTTCTACGTCGAACTCATCTTTTTCTTCTGCTGCTGCTCCACCTTCTGCAGCTGCTGCTACTACAACACCTGCTGCTGCGGATACACCAAATTCTTCTTCACATGCTTTAACTAAGTCATTTAATTCAAGTACAGATAATTCTTTGATAGCTTCAATAAATTCTGCTGTTGTTAATTTTGCCATTTTATTTTCCTCCATTTGATTTTAATGATTGGCTCTTTCGCCTCTTACTGTTCCCACACTCGGATGGGATTCCGGTACAGCTTACTCTGCTGCCGGTGCTTCTGCTTCAGCTTCTGCCGGAGCATCACCCTGTTCTGCGATCTGATTAAGAACACGAGCAAGGTTTGTAATAGGTGACTGTAAGCTTCCAAGTAATTTGGACAGCAGTACTTCTCTTGACGGAATCTTAGAAAGTTCCTGAATACCAGCTGCGTCATATACTGAGCCTTCAACTACACCTGCTTTTACTTCAAGAGCTTCTGCTTTCTTAGCGAAATTGCAGATGATTCTTGCCGGTGCTGTTGCATCTTCTTTAGAAATTGCAATAGCGTTCGGTCCTTCCAGATATTCGTCAAGCTGTGCGAAATCTGTTCCTTCAAAAGCTCTCTTCATCATTGTGTTCTTGCAAACTTTGTAGATAACACCTGCTTCTCTCAGCTGTTTACGAAGTTCAGTATCCTGAGCTACTGTAAGTCCACAGTAGTTAACGATAACTGCTGACTGAGCATCTGTGAGATCTTCAACGATTGCCTGTACGATAGGTTGTTTTAATTCAACTTTTGCCACGAATGGTGCACCTCCTTGTAGTATTTTCAACTGCCAGAAAGTCTCGGTCCCAGCGGGGACTTTCATATCACGCAATCATGCGCTAAAAAACCTCCGCGCCAAAGCACAGAGGTTTACAAATTCAAATCTAATGAATCTTGTCTTCCTCGGTAGGCGTTTTGACCCTTATGCCTTACGGCACCTACTGTCTTCGGCAGTTACTTCGTAAATATAGCATACGTTTACCAGAAAGTCAAGTGTATTTTTTCATTTTTTCAATTTCATCCAGTTTCTTCTATTATAAGTCCAAACCATCCAGAACTTCCTTCAATTCTTTTGCAGATGAAAGCAATTTTTCTTTTTCTTCATCGCTCAGTGGAATCTCAAGAACTTTTTCTGCACCATTCTGCGAAACTATGGTCGGAACACTGATACAGAGTCCTTCCAGTCCGTATTCTCCCTCCATCAGACTCGTGACAGGAAGAACCGCATTTTCATTCATAACAATGCTTTCTGCAATTCTCGCAACCGCCATTGCCACACCATAATAGGTTGCACCCTTTTTTTGGATAATATCATAAGCACTGTCCCGCACGGTCTTATAAATTCTTTCCATAGATTCCTGATGCTGATAATGTCCGCGAAGTTCACAGAAATCATTGATTGGAATTCCCGCTACATTTGCCCCGCTCCATACAGCAAGCTCACTGTCTCCATGCTCTCCGATGATATTGGCATGTACGCTCCGGCTCGCAACCTGAAGATGTTCACTTAACAGATAGCGGAATCTTGCAGTATCCAGAACGGTTCCGCTTCCGAATACTCTTTCCTTCGGATATCCGGAAATCTTAAGTGCCGCATAAGTCAGAATATCCACTGGATTTGCTACAACAAGCAGGATTCCTTCAAATCCGCGTTTTGTGATTTCCGGAATAATCGATTTGAAAATTGCTACATTTTTGTGTACCAGATCCAGTCTTGTCTCTCCCGGTTTTTGATTTGCCCCAGCTGTAATGATGATTAGTGAACAATCACTGATATCATCATAAGATCCCGCATATATTTTCATCGGGTGCGCATATGGTCTACCGTGGCTTATGTCCATTGCCTCCCCTTCTGCTTTTTCTTTATTCGCATCGATCAGTACCAGTTCGGAAAAGATCCCTTTCTGAAGTAAGCTGAACGCAGAGGACGCTCCTACAAACCCACATCCGATAATTGCTGCCTTTTGAATATTAACCATGACAAAGTGCCTCCTTTTAATTGCTTGATACTTTTTTCACAGGCATAGGTTATCATTATTTTCCCCGATTTTCAATGTTTTCATGCATTGTTCGCCAAAAAATGCACAATGTATACAGAATACTGTTTGTTAGATTTCATGCTGCACAAAAAGACACCGTACCGGATCACTCCGCATACGGTGTCTCTATTATTTACATTTATTCAATACTGATTAAGCAAGCTTCATTGGGTTGATTTTTACACCAGGTCCCATTGTAGAAGTAAGTGTCACACTCTTAAGATACTGACCCTTTACTGCTGCCGGTTTAGCTTTGTTAATCGCATCGATAAGCGTCTGGAAGTTGTCAGCAAGCTGTTCTTCAGTGAAAGAAGCTTTTCCTACTGGTACATGGATGATATTTGTCTTGTCCAATCTGTACTCAATCTTACCAGCTTTGATTTCGTTGATAGCTTTTGTAACGTCCATTGTTACTGTACCAGCCTTCGGGTTTGGCATTAAACCTTTTGGTCCAAGTACACGTCCGAGACGTCCAACAACACCCATCATATCCGGTGTAGCTACAACTACATCGAATTCGAACCAGTTTTCATTCTGGATCTTCGGAATGAGTTCATCTCCGCCTACGTAATCTGCTCCGGCTGCTTTAGCTTCTTCAGCTTTAGCATCTTTAGCAAATACAAGGATACGAACCTTTTTACCAGTTCCGTGCGGAAGAACTACAGCGCCACGGATCTGCTGATCTGCATGACGTCCGTCACATCCTGTTCTGATATGAGCTTCGATTGTTTCGTCAAATTTAGCTGTCGCGCTCTTCTTAACAAGTGCGATTGCTTCATCTCTATCATAGAGAGTTGCTCTGTCGATTAACTTTGCAGCTTCTACGTATTTCTTTCCTCTTTTCATTCTAAATACCTCCTAGTGGTGATTACGGGAATTCCCTCCCACGTATTTTTTCAGTTTCCTTACATTCTGCTTATGCAGTCTGAATTAGTCCTCTACTACAGTTACACCCATGCTGCGGCATGTTCCTTCGATCATGCTCATAGCTGATTCTACGGATGCAGCGTTCAGGTCTGGCATCTTGAGTTCTGCGATTTCCTTTACCTGAGCTTTTGTAATCTTAGCAACTTTTGTCTTGTTCGGAACACCTGAACCAGATTTAAGGTTGCAGGCTTTCTTAATAAGAACTGCTGCCGGAGGAGTCTTTGTAACGAAGCTGAAACTTCTGTCACTGTAAACTGTAATTACTACAGGAATGATCAGATCTCCCTGATCAGCTGTCTTTGCGTTGAACTGTTTTGTAAATTCAACGATATTTACACCGTGCTGTCCAAGAGCAGGACCAACCGGTGGAGCCGGAGTAGCCTTTCCAGCTGGAATCTGTAATTTGATATAACCTGAAACTTTTTTTGCCATTTTAAAGTACCTCCTTGTGGTATTTGCGGGGATTTCCCTCCCACGTGTTCATTATGCACTGCGCATAAAGTTACATTTTTTTGACTTCTGCGAAACTGATTTCTACCGGCGTTTCGCGGCCGAATAAATCAACATTGATCGTCAGGCTCTGCTTAGCCATATTGATAGTCTGAATCATGCCGACTGTTCCTTCCCAGGCTCCGCCTGTTACTGTCACAGTATCTCCTTCTTCAAAATCTACCACGATGTCTTCTTTCTGGATACCAAGTGGTGCCATCTCTTCATCTGTAAGCGGAACCGGTTTGGATCCAGGACCTACAAATCCTGTAACACCTCTTGTGTTTCGTACCACATACCAGGTATCATCGTTCATGATCATGTGGATCAGAACATATCCCGGAAACATCTTTTTCTGAGACGCTTTCTGTACGCCGTTCTTCAATTCGACAACTTCCTGCATCGGAACACGGACCTCAAGGATCTCATCTTCCAGATGACGGTTCTCGATCGTTTTGTCAATGTTGGCTTTTACCTTGTTTTCATACCCTGAATAGGTATGCACAACATACCATTTTGCTTCTGCCATAAACTCACCTTTCCTGCATTACCATTTATCAGTATCTTATCTAACTAATAAATCTACCCCGAATTTTACCAGGATATCACAGATCGTGATAATCGCTCCTAAGATAACGGAAACAACTACGACCGCAGCTGTCTGTTTGGTAAGTGTGGTTTTGTCTGGCCAGATAATCTTATTAAACTCAGCTTTCAGACCTTTGAAGAAAGGAGTTTTCTTCTCTTTTGTCTTCGCTTTGTCTTTAGATTCGCCCATAACATTCACTTCCCTTCAACGACTATTTCGTCTCTTTGTGTAATGTGTGTGATTTGCAGAATCTACAGTATTTCTTTGTTTCCATGCGTTCCGGATGAGACTTCTTATCCTTTGTCATGTTGTAGTTACGATGCTTGCATTCTGTACATTCCAGTGTAATTCTTGTACGCACAACTTCCACCTCGCTTTTTATGTTCTAATTTTTAGTTGCATGACAGCTTGCGAGGCTGTCGTGAAAGCTTCACGCCTGAAACTTTCTTTGTTAAAAATAGGCATAAAAAAAAGACCTATACTTCCATTCGCTAGGTTAGTGTACCATACTGAAAGTATAAAGTCAAGAAATTAAATAATTTTTTACGAAAGCCTTCGGACTGTCCAGGTGCATCCGGAATCTGCTCTCATCCAGGCATATTCCCGGCACACAGGCTAAAATTTCAGCCGCAGAATGAAATCCGCGGCTGAAACTTTTTATTTATCTGTCACTTTTTCCAATGTGATATTCTACCTTCATACCACGCATGATAGTTCTTGATGCAATATCTACAAAGTTAAATCCAAATGCAATTGCAACGCAGGTTGCAAAAAGTGTGATCGTCTGTTCCAGAAGCATATGCATATTCCCGCTTACGCATGCGTACATTACATAGTACAGATTCGGTCCAGGAATCAAAGGGAATACAGACGCTGTCAGGAAAATTGTTGATGGAGCTTTATTTATCCGCGACATGATAAATGCATAGAATGCAACGAATGTCGCCGCAATTGTAGTTGCAAGGAAGTTACTTGGACGTGCCTCATAAACAAGTACATAAATCAGCCATGTAAAAAATGCTCCGATTCCGCAGTAAACCACCTGCATGCCCCGGATCTTAAACCACAGTGCAAATCCCACGCAAGCTGCGGTACAGGAAATCAACTGTACGATCAGATTCGGGGTAAGGATAAATCCTTCCGCCTCTACACCGCCAAAAAGAATCATCGGTATCGCCGTACCAAATGCGATTCCGGAAGCACCAAGCATGGAATTCATGATATTGATCGATCCGGAGATAAAGTCTTTCTGAAGCAGATCACGGATTCCGTTCGTCGTACTCAGTCCACTGATCAGGAGCATGACAATTCCGATCATGATCCGCTCCTCATGATCCGCAAATCCAAATTTAACAGATAACAGAATGATCATCTCTGCAATAAACGATAAGATCAGGTTATATGCCAGTAGGTTCTTCTCACGTTCGGCCAGCCAGTTCCCTGCTGCAACGATCACAATTGATACGATCACCGCAATGATCGCATCCCTTATATCACATCCAAAGAATACCGCGAATCCGGTACCACCTAAAATACCGGCCGCATAATGGGTGTACCACTTCTGTTCCGGTCTTCCCATCACCTCTTCAAACTGTCTTCTCATTTCTTTTGCATCCGGCTTTTCTTTACAGACTTTACGGCACAGATTATTCAGATAATCCAGCTTGTCAAAGTCACATTCCCCTATTTCTACCAGTCGGATCTGTGTAATAATCTGCCCTTCCGGTGTCTCTGCCGTAATCTGGATATTGCTTGGTATAACAAAAATATCATACTTTACAAATCCATAACTTCTGCAAATACGGTACAGACTGTCCTGCAGACGAAAGTTCTCCGCTCCACATCTAATCATAGCCTCCCCAATGTCCAGGATCCCCTGTACAATTCTCTCGTAATCGTATTTCACACTCATTTTCCTTTTCCCAAAACCTCTCTCTTTTGTTCTTCTTTCAAAGCCAGTTGTTCCGCCCTCCCGAACACTTCAGCCATACGAAGTAATGATATCATGATGTATCAAAAAGTCAACTAAATTCGGAGAATTTCTTCTAATATGTTATTTTTCTCCAGCCTTTTTCAGTCCTTCTTCTTCCCGGAATGCTCCTGGTGTCATCCCATACATTTTCTTAAATATTCTTACAAAATAACTTGTATTATCTATTCCCACATCTGCGGCAACCCGAATAACCGTATCATTCGTCTTACACAATAATTCTTTTGCCCTCTCCAGCCTGTAATCGATCAAATATTTCACCGGAGTCGTCCCTATTCCACGCTTAAAGCATCGAAGGGCTTCACTTTTACTAATATTCGCTTCCGCCGCCAGCCTTTCCAAAGAAATTCGTTCTTTATAATGGTTTTCTATAAACTGCATCATCTCTCTGAGCCGCGACTGTAAAAGGAGATTCTTATTCCGGGACTCTCTCTGTACAATATCCGGAACTTCTTCAAACAATTCATCCCATAATCTGCTGATCTTGTTCTGTATAATCAGTTCTTTTCTAAGCATTTCCTTTCCGGCATCTTTGTATATCTCATCCAGCAGACTTAATATACCACTATTTTTTTCTTTTTCCAAAATCACATATTCTTTACCATATGTAATTACAGGACTAACATATTTTTGATAAATTGCACTTTCCCGCGCAGCAAGCAGCTCTGGAGCGTGCAGGATATTTGGCATAAGCGCACCACCCGGTGTTTCAAATCGGTGGATCACTCTGCTGTTTATAAAAATCCCCTCCCCCGCTTCAAGGATAATCTTTTCATTTCCAATCCTGCAGATTACTTTTCCAGATTCAACCCATGCCCATTCAATCTCATTATGCCAGTGCCATTCGACATAACCCTGACCAATTTCATCGATATCATCCAGATAATATTCAAAAGGAAACTCCGGCGTTCCGTGTTCACGTATTTCCCTCAGTGTTTCATCTGTTATTATCTCTGTTATTTGCATTTTCATTATACCTTTTGTGTTTTGAAGATATTGTACTATGTTTCTGCGATATTCGTCAAGACATCCACCCTCCAATATGATATAGTGTTATTTTGAAAGGAGCTTTTAAGAAATGAAAAAAAACACAAATTGTATGCAGACCATCTACGCTTGTTTTATTGGTTACATCGTTCAGGCTATCGTAAATAATTTTGTTCCTCTTCTTTTTGTCACTTTCCAAAATAATTACCATATTTCACTAGAACGAATTACCTTTTTGATCACACTCAACTTTATCATTCAGCTGTTTGTCGATCTTCTATCCGCATTCTTCATCGACAGGATCGGATACCGCATTTCGATTTTAATTGCGCATATCCTTTCTGCGGCAGGACTGATATTACTCACCGTTCTTCCGGAAGTTTTTTCCTCCCCTTATACCGGACTTGTAATCGCAGTTATCATTTATGCGATCGGCGGTGGACTTCTCGAAGTACTGGTAAGCCCGATCATTGAAGCCTGTCCTACTGATAACAAAGAAAAAGCAATGAGTCTCCTGCATTCCTTTTACTGTTGGGGGCATGTGGGCGTTGTTCTGTTATCAACCGCATTTTTCTGGTTTTTCGGAATATCGCACTGGAAAATCCTCGCACTTATGTGGGCTGTCATCCCAATATTTAACACTTTCCTCTTCAGAAGTGCACCAATCTACTCCCTTCACGAAGAAGGTGAACAGGGACTTTCTCTCAGAGAATTGTGCACATCTAAAATCTTCTGGATGTTAATGCTTATGATGACCTGTGCCGGTGCCAGCGAACAGGCAGTCAGCCAATGGGCATCCACTTTTGCCGAGACAAGCCTGCACATTTCCAAAACACTCGGCGATCTTGCCGGTCCTCTTACCTTTGCAGCCTGTATGGGGGCTTCCCGACTGCTTTACGGAAAATACGGAGACAGGATCCGGCTGGATCTGTTCATGAGAGGAAGCTGCATTCTTTGCATCCTTTCCTATTTATGTATTTCCATCCTTCCATTTCCTGCACTGAACCTCTTTGGATGTGCGCTTTGCGGATTCTCCGTTGGAATTATGTGGCCGGGACTTTTCAGCACCGCATCCGTCTCTATTCCACGTGGCGGCACAACAATGTTTGCCCTCCTTGCACTTGCCGGAGATCTGGGATGTTCCGGTGGCCCGACGCTTGCAGGTCTGGTATCTTCCTACGCCGGCGGCAGTCTGAAAACCGGGATTTTCGCAGCCATTACTTTTCCGGCCGTCCTGCTCCTTGGTCTAATAAAATCAAAAAAATCTGAATAAAAAATAACGGGTTCCTCTTTTCATTGAGTTACCCGTTATTTTTCTTTTTAGTTTATTGTTTTTTCAAATCGGTCCTCTTCCGGAGCCGTATCCTGTCCAAACCATTTCTTACTCAGTTTCGTAAGTGTTCCGTCTTCTTTCAATTCTTTTTACACATTCTTTACAGGCAGAATAAAAAGATGAGCACCTTTTACAGCACTCATCTTCTCCACTACTTCAACAATTTTTCTTCCCATTCTTTTTCTTTAAACCCGGTCAGTACAAATCCGTCCCCAACTACAAACGGTCTTTTCACCAACATACCATCTGTCGCCAGCAGCTTTATCTGCTCATCTTCCGTCATCGTCGGAAGCTTGTCTTTCAGCTGCATCTGCTTATAAAGCATCCCACTTGTATTAAAAAACTTTTTCAGCGGGACCCCACTCATCGCATGCCATTCCTTCAGCTCTTCATAGGTTGGATTTTCCTCCACGATTGCCCGTTCCTCAAATGCAATCTCATGCGCCTCCAGCCATTTCAGCGCCTTCTGACAGGTGCTGCATTTTCTGTATACCAATACTTTCATCTATCTGATCCACTCCTTTTTTATTCTCCAAAGTCCTGCTTGTACATCCCTTACAAACTCTGTATTTCCATGTACCAATTCTTCATGATACCGTGTCAGACGTTGCCAGCTTTTCAGGATCTGCTGCTTCTGTAACGGATAAAAATTACTCAACACCGCATCCATCTCTTTGATCCCATACATCTCCAGCTGCTCCTGGAACTGCTTCTCATCTTTTTCATCTTCCCCAATATATTTGAGACAGAGAATCTTATTCCAGTCATACATATCAAAAAGCAGAACTTCATCCAATGGTACTTCCAGTGTCAGGAAGTTGCCGCCCATCGACTGATCCACATTATAGGCTTCACGGAATGCCCAGTACGGATACTCCGCACCATCCGGCTTCTTCACATATTTCTCCATCTCACGCACAAACCAGGAATAGGCTGTTGTGAAAATCTTTGCACTCTCCTGATATTTTTTCCGCACATACGCCTCTTTGGAATAGCACACGCCATTCCGCTCAATTGCTTCGATTACCGGGTCTGCCTGTGATGCATATAAGGTTATTGTATTACATTTTTCACCCATTCTCTTCGCACCTCCCAGATGTTTCCATAACATCCATCACTTCCGATCTGGATGTCATCATCAAAAAGCCTCTTCCAGCTCTCCCGGATCTCCCGTTTGATCTCCGGATAGAACTGCGACATATACGCCTGCGTGTCGCTGACTCCATAGGCTTCCAGAAGCTCTTTGTGCCGCTTTTCATCCGCCTTGTCTGCCGGAATATAGGAATAGTTGAGGATCATTCCCCATTTTGTGAAATTCACTCTGGTAATCAGGGATTCTTCGATCTCCAGTTCCAAGATCACTCTTCCTTTTTCCGGAAGCATCGTTGCATCCTGCCTGAAGGATACCCATACCGGAAATTCCACATCCGCCGGTTTATTCCCGTAGTCCGGTCCGTTCTTGACCAGCCATTCATAAGTATCCAGAACCAGCTCCGAATGTTCTTTGAGATCCTTTATGATATACTCTCGCTTTACCGTATATCGTCCGGTCTCCTGAAGAACTTTCCAGACATTTTCATGCTGCTTTGACCACACTGTAATCTTTGCCATTCCATCACCTCACTAATGGTAAAATATAAGTACTCCAAAGATAACTAACCGGCATCACCATACTTACATTTACTATAACACCGATTGGCATCTTTTGTCCTCTTTTCCCTTTATTCTCTCATTACTTCGTATCAAATCTGGTCACTGCCATGTGGATCAGATATGGAATAAGGATTACCGGAATCGCCAGATACGCCAGCACACTATACGCCTTCTGGATCAGTGTCAGAAGCCCGAACTGTGCGATTCCAAAATCTACAACACAGCAGATAAATGCTGCCACAATTTCCTTTGTACCGATTTTTCTTTTCTCATCCGTTCCTGTCTCTTTTTTCATCTTATCAAGACCACTACAGATTCTCTTGACCATTGCAGCCACCATATTAACCGCCGTAGATACCGCTCCAAGAATGATCAAAACAGAAATCAGCGGCATCATAAATCCTTTTCCAACACCGCCCTGCACCATAAAAAGTGTCGGGACGCTCGCCTCGCTCATCTCCGGCTTGGTACAAACAGTCATAATCCCAAGCACAACCATGATCATCATAAGTGCATTGATGATCCATCCGATTCCCATACTTTGCACCGCGTCATCCGGCTTTTCAAAGCTCTTGGCATGCTGCACAAAAACAGCCACATTTGCCAGCTGGAATGTTCCGTAAATAAATGCTGAATAGAGTGCTTTCCCAAAGGATCCGCCATTTGCAGTCATCCGTGAAGCTGTATCTGCAATCTGCCCTGCACCTGCGATGATATTCGGAATATACACGATCAGAAGACCTGCGATAATGCAGACAGACAGGACAGAAGCCACCTTACGCACCAGGTCTGTTCCAAATACTGCCACAACGAAGATAAATATGCCGATAATCAACGTACACAGCAGATACGGAAGTCCGGTCAGGGTACTTAAGGTCGCTCCGCCTGTCGCAAATGCAACTGCGGGAGCCACGCACATCACACAAATATACAGTACTTCAAACAAATTAGAAAATACCGGCGCAAACTTCCCGTAAAACACATTGTTATAAGACCGGTAATCATATACCTCATGCTTTCTCGCAAACCGGAGGCAGTACGCGAAAAATACAGCATTATATCCCATTGCCAGAACCGGCATCAGAAGACACCAGATTCCATAACGCACATAATAACTGTAGATCTGCGCACCCGAGGCAAATCCACCTCCGAAATGTGTTGTAAACCAGACAAACGCTACCCCAAGAATCATAGAGGAAGCTGCGGATTTCTTATTCTTCATGGCTCTGATCCTTTCTGACTCTTTCTTTCAGTTTCCGCATTGCATCTTCCAGCATTTCCCGGGTTACCTTATATGGGTAATGTGCTACATCCGACATTTTCGGAATATGTCCCATACTTTCTTTCCATTCATCCTCTGTAATCTCAATTTCTTTCAAGGACACCGGAAGACCTATCTCGCGATTCAGCTGATATATTTTCTCAAATTCTTCTTCCTGTCCATCTACAAGAAGTGCCAGAAGCACACCAAATCCAACTACTTCCCCGTGCAGATGCCGCTGCTCAATCACCGGATACTTCGTCAGAGCATAAAAAATTGCATGTGCAAGTCCACTGTTATAATCCGGTGTGAAATCTTTTGTAAGGAAAATGGATGCAATTCCGGTTGTCACAACAATTGCCAGAACCACCTGCTCTACATCGTATGTACACAGTCCCTTTTTATGGTCTGCAAATGCCTTCGGTCCATATTCCAGAAGCGGATTCCTGCACATCAGACTGACTGCTACACCAAGTGAAGTGAAATGTTCCAGTCTTTCATCCCTTGATGAGATTGTTGCTTCATAGTATTTTGCATAGGTATCACCAATTCCTGCCCACATATACTGACTCGGTGCTTTTGCTATGATTTCTGTATCGATAAATGCATGCATGACCGGACGCACGAAGAAATTCGGTTTCAGAAATGTGCCATCCTCGTTATACATGATTGACACCGATGTACATGCTGAACAGTTGGATGCGATTGTCGGGAAGCTGAACACCGGCTTATCATCTGTGATACACAGACATTTTACCGTATCCAGTGCTTTGCCCCCTCCTACTCCAAATACCATATCTGCTTTCTGATAAACCGACATCCGGCGAAGCTTTTCTACCGTCTGATAGGTACAGTCTTTCCCATAAAGTTCTTTTCCAATAATCTCCAGATTCGTCTGGTCGACCGCCGCTTTGATCTTATCAAAAGCCGCATCAAGTGCCCTTTTTCCGCCGATCACAAGTACCGTTTTCCCATAAGATTCACAGACCGGTCCGATTTTATCGTAAATTGCATCTCCGATGGAATAATTCGGGAGATGCACCTCGTAATTTTCTAATTTCATAGTCTTTCTCTTTTCCTGGTTTTATGTCTTTTTCCTAAAAAACAATCATTCAGCCGGAAATCCTGACAGAATATCCTGGTAGCTTCTCTTGCATATTTTCGTATCCAAAAAGCCGGTCCGAATCCTAAAATTCGCACCGACTCTGGTCTCTTTCATTAATTCTGATTAGATATCTAAAAGATCACTGTATACTTTCAGTGCTCCATCTGTCTCATGGGCAAGTACACGTTTGGCAAGTACTTTCCCAAGCTGAACACCTTCCTGGTCGAAGCTGTTCACATTCCATACAAATCCCTGGAACATAACCTTATTCTCAAAATGTGCAAGAAGTGCACCGAGTGTCTCTGGTGTCAGTTCTTTACCGATGATAATACTTGACGGACGTCCACCTTCAAAATTCTTGTTGCGGTTCTCGTCTGATTTACCGCATGCAAATGCTACGATCTGTGCAGCTACGTTTGCGCAGAGCTTCTGCTGGCTTGTGCTGTCCTGGATCACAACATCGGTTCCGATCTGGCTGTTCTTGAAGTCGATGAACTGGAGCGGTATGATGTTGGTTCCCTGGTGGAGAAGCTGATAGAAGGAATGCTGTCCGTTTGTTCCTGGTTCTCCGAAGATCACCGGACCTGTCGGGTAATCTACCGGCTCGCCAAAGCGGTTAACTGATTTACCATTGGATTCCATATCCAGCTGCTGCAGATGTGCCGGGAAACGGCTCAGTGCCTGTGAATATGGGAGAACAGCTGTTGCCGGATATCCGAGTACATTACGCTCGTATACACCGATCATCGCATCCAGCATTGCCGGATTCTTCAATAAATCTTCATTCTTGGAAACTTCATCTACCTTTGCTGCTCCTGCAAGGAACTGTGCAAATACTTCCGGTCCGAATGCCAGCGAAAGTACGGCACCACCGACTGCTGAAGTAGATGAGTAACGTCCTCCGATATAATCATCCATGAAGAATGCTGCAAGATAATCATCGCTCTTTGCAAGTGGTGATGTCTCGCTTGTAACAGCGATCATATGCTTGGAAGCATCCAGACCTGCATTCTTCAGGGCATCTTTTACAAATGACTCATTGGTAAGAGTCTCAAGAGTTGTTCCTGACTTTGATACCAGAACAAAAATAGAATGTGCTACATCAATTGAATTCAGTACTGCTGCTGCATCATCCGGGTCAACATTGCTGATGAATTTGGCTTCCATCTTGAATGTGCCGTTCTTCTTAGCCCAGTTCTCAAGTGAAAGATACATTGCGCGAGGACCAAGGTCACTTCCACCGATACCGATCTGTACGACTGTTGTGAATTTCTCACCTGCTGCATTTGTAATCTCGCCGGCATGTACTTTATTGGCAAAATCTGCGATCCTCTGCTGCTGCTTAACATAGAATTCTCGCTTGTCTACTCCGTCAGCTTCTACTTTATCTCCAAGCTGTCCACGGGTGAGCTGATGAAGAACCAGTCTCTTTTCTCCTGTGTTGATCACTTCTCCATTGTAGAGTGCTGCGTACTTTTCTGTCAGCTGCGCTTCTTTTGCAAGCTTTGCAAGTGCTGCAAGTACTTTATCATCTACTGCTTTTGCAGCGTAATTGTAAGTAAGATCCTCTGTCATCGGAACGCTGTAATCCTTAACACGTTCTGCTCCGTTCTCACCGGACATCACTTCTGCAAGATTGACACGTTCTACTTCCGAAAGTTCTTTAAATGATGTAAGTGTATCCAAATTGTTCCAATTAATCATAGTGGATTCCTCCTTATTCCTTTTATGATAGCAAGATTGTATCAGCCCTTTTGATACGCACGGATCTTTTTCTCCGTTCCTTGTATCATATAATAATCCAAGAGAATTATACTATGATGTGGTTATGATTTCAAGCCTGACGGTCGGAAACCTTTGCTCGTCTTTACAATAATCTTGTCAAATACCATGAATAAGGACGGAAGGATCAGCACAACAACCACCATACTGATCAGTGCACCTCTCGCCATCAGGATACACAGCGAACTGATCATATCGATATTGGAATAAAGTCCGACACCGATCGTTGCAGCAAAGAAGCTGAGCGCACTGACGATGATCGACTGCGCAGAGAACTTATGCGCTGTTGTGATCGCGTCAAATTTGCCTGCGCCGCGGCTTCTCTCTCTCTGATATCTGGTGGTCATCAGGATCGCATAATCCACAGTCGCGCCAAGCTGGATCGTACCGATTACGATTGATGCCACAAACGGCAGCTTTGTTCCAGTGTAAAACGGAATACCCATATTCACAAAGATCGCAAATTCGATCACACCGACCAGGATCACCGGAATAGTAACTGATTTGAACAGAAGCAGAATAATCACAAATACGATTCCAATAGACACTGCGCTTACGCGCTTAAAGTCCGTGTCTGTAATGTTAATCAGGTCTTTTGTAAGAGGTCCTTCTCCTACCAGCATTGCACCCTTATCATATTTATCCATGATCTTATCAATCTGCTCAATCTGTTTGTTTACTTTATCCGTTGCTACTTTGTAAGTAGAATTTACCATCAGCAGCTGGTACTTGTCATTTTTCAGCATACCGGTGACAGATTCCGGGAGCATATCTGCCGGAACACCGGAGCCGACCAGGTTATCCAGTCCAAGTACCCATTTAACACCATCTACTTTTTCAATCTCCTGTGACATCTTCTTGACATCAGAACCTGCAACCGAGCTGTCCACCAGGATCATATGTGTGGTGTTCATATTGTAATCTTCTTTTAATTTCGTGTTCGCAATGACACTCGGAAGATCCTTTGGCAGCGATTCGTCCAGATTGTAGTAAACACCTGTGTGATTGTTTCCGTAAATCGCCGGAAACAGAAGGATCACAAATGCTACTACATAAATCACGTAACGCTTTGTCACCTTATCCGAAATCCTTCCAATATCCGGAAGCAGCGGTTTGTGTTTTGTCTTCTCGATCAGCTTGTCACAGCACAGGATCATGGACGGAAGAACGGTTACACAGACCAGAACTCCAAAGATAACACCTTTTGCCATAACGATACCAATATCTTTTCCAAGCGTAAAGCTCATAAAGCAGAGTGCGATAAATCCGGCAACTGTCGTAACTGAACTTCCGATTACGGATGAAAAGGTCTGGGAAATCGCGTGTGCCATCGCCCGCTCTTTATCTCCGTTATAGCGCACCTGCTGCTCCTGATAACTGTGCATCAGGAAAATAGAATAGTCCATAGTGACACCGAGCTGAAGTACCGCTGCCAGTGCCTTCGTGATATAAGAAATCTCTCCAAAAAATACATTCGTTCCAAGATTATATACGATTGCGATTCCGATACTCAAAAGGAACAGTACCGGAACAAAAATCGATTCCATCGTAATTGCCAGAACCAGTGCCGAAAGTGCGACTGCGATCAGTACATAAAGTGGTGTTTCCTTTTCGGCAAGCTCTTTGGTGTCCTCTACAATCGCAGACATTCCACTTAAGAAGCACTGCTTTCCGGTGACCTTACGGATCTCGGTAATTGCTTTCATGGTCTCATCGGATGAAGTTCCGTCTTTGAAAAATACCGCCATCATTGTTCCGTCTTCTGTGTTGTACTCATCATACAGCTTTGACGGAAGCATGCTCTGTGGAACCGAAATATCAGCCAGTGAATCATACCAGAGTACATTCTCTACTCCGTCTACCTTCTCTACCTTTTCTTTCAGCTTCACAATCTCTTTATCTTCCATGCCGTCTACCATCAGCATCGAAAATGCCCCGATCCCAAAATCATTCGTCATGATCTCTTGTCCCTGCATTGTCTCAATGTCTTCCGGAAGATAAGTCAGCACATCATAGTTGATCCTGGTGTTCACATACCCCCACACAGCCGGAATCAAAAGGATAATACTGAGTATCAGTATCGGTACTCTGAATTTAACAATCTTTTTGCCAACCTTTACCATACTTTATTCCTCTTTTCTTTTTTATTTTTTCTCCTTCAATGACTATTGGTCATTTATTTTACAAAACCAATATACAACAAAACTGACCATAAGTCAATTTGTTTATTGACTTATGGTCAGTTTTTTTAATAATATTGTTTAGACTGATAACCTTATGCGTAATCCTGCTCCATAATATAACAACGGGCAGACTCTGTTCCCCGAATCTGCCCGTTCATTTACGCTATTCATTTATGCATTTTCTGCCGCTTCATTATGATTTTTGCAAACCACCTGTCCAGCCACATAGCAGACCGCTGCAACTGCCATACCATTGATCGAAGCAATTCCCCATGACACAAGATTTGCTACCACTGCACCTGCGATCACACCGATCACGGCAAACCAGTTCACAGTTTTGATTTCTACTTTATCACTATCGTACTCCTTCTTATTTATGAAGTACGAGAGTACCAGGATAATCCCTACCGGCGGAAGGGTACAGTTCAGTACGTTCAGCCAGTTACAGAAATTGTAATACAGCCATACAGAAAGAAGTGTTCCGATAATACCTGAAATCAGAACCATCGGTTTCTTCTTCTGCCGGAAAATATTTGCCAGTCCAAGACCTGCTGAATACAGCGCATTGTCGTTGGTGGTCCAGATATTGAGTCCCAGAACCAGAATCGCCATATAGAACAAATTCAGACGGATCATAACCTCAAAGATATCATTTCCGCCAACGAAAATATAGGCAATCGCCCCAAAAAAGAACATCAGTGAATTCCCGATAAAGAATGCTACAACCGTTGCAATTGTACCTGATTTGGCATCCTTTGCAAATCTTGCAAAGTTCGGAGTTGCCGTTCCGCCTGATACGAAGGAACCGACTACCATACCTGCTCCACCGATCACGGTCACAGATCCACTGGATACTGCAAACTGGTCAACGATCGTTCCATTTCCCTGCCGAACTGCCATCACCATTGCTACCGTTCCAAGAATCGCAACGAGCGGAACTGCAATATAGCTTACCACCGTAAGGGAATCAATTCCGAAATATGCAGAAGCAGTCATACAGCCTCCTGCAACCAATACCAGAGCCCACATCGCAGCCTTACTTCCACCGAGAAGCTCTCCTGATACCGGGATTGCAAACATCGCAACACCCACACCGAACCATCCGATCTGAGTGAAGCTGATCATTGCAGAAGAAAGATAAGATCCTTTTTCTCCAAACGCTCTTTTTGCCAGAAGATCCATGCTAAGTCCGGTCTTTGCACCTACATATCCCAGAAGTCCTGTATACACACCAAGGATCGCTCCTCCAAGGAGAAGGGACTTGATAAATCCCCAGAAATCAAGTCCTGCTGCCATCTGCTGCCCAACCCACATACTTGCCGAGAAAAATGTAAATCCCAGCATGATCATAAACATGGTCAGGAAACCTTTTCTGCCCTCTTTCGGGACTGCCTGGTCCGCATAGTCAATATCAACAGTTGTATCTTTCGTTTTTTTGCTCATTTTTTACCTCATTCCATTCTCTGTGATCAACAAGTTCATTCTTTTTATAGCATATATTTCTTCAAAGAATCGGTAAATTCGGTAATTCTCTGATCTGCCAGTTCTTTTAATGTAATATTTTTCATACTCTCGATATATCCCTGTTCCTGACGGTACAGCCACTTGGTGTCTGCCGGACGGATCTTCTCATAGTGGTTCTTCTCGATCCAGTCCTCATAACTGATCGGTGTCGGGTATCCAATCTTTTCATCAAGCAGTTCTTTAAAATCGATCTTATCTGCTCTCTCTTTGATTCCTTCCCAGAATTCCAGAACTTCCTCTACATGCTCATGAATCTCATAGCGTCTTGCCCCGCCATCGTAGATGATACATTTTTCAAAAAGCGGACTGCACATGGAAAGTGTCTCTCTTCTGAACTCCGGCGCGATGATTCCGTCCTTCCAGTAGAAGTCCACATCCGGAAGGTTGATTCCTGACACACCTTTATCCTGATAAGTACTGAAAATTCCTTCATAATACACGGTAATGAACCCTTCAAATTCCGGCCAGAACTCACGAATCTCTCTGGTAAGATTCTCAAGAATCTCAATTCCCTTTGTTCCACCAATTGTGAAAATGATAATATTGCGAAGCTTTGCTCCGTTCTTCCTGTAAAAATCTGTCACATAGCGCAGGCAGTGGATCAGAGTCTCCCCACTTGCAATGATATCTCCGATCATCAGTGTGCTGTCCGGAACCATGGTAAGCTTACTATATTTGATTTCAAGCCCTGCAATCTCTTCATCCGCAAATACACGTTCACTGGATAAGAAACTGATATCGTGTACACGGATGTGCTCTCTATAGCAGCTTTCCTCCAACGGATAGTTCAACGCTCCTCTCAAGATAGAAAGAATATTTGCAGTTGTCACTTTCTTCTGTTCCTTAAAATAGTAAAGCATCTGAGATGTAGAAGGAATCAGGCAGTCATATACCTCATATCCGACGATCTCCGGTGTATTCAGAAGCTTTCTTGTCTCTGCTTCCGATACAACATAATATTCATTTACATAGTTCCCACCGGCCAGTTTATAACAGGCTACACCCTGTTCATTAAATTCCGGCACCAGCTTAACCTGATTCCAATTTTTCATCTGTGATTTTCCCCTTTTCTGTAAGTCCACTTTTCATGACAATAAACATTCTACAAAATGTTATGATGAAAGTGGGGGAATGTCAAGTGGAAAATTGGAATGTTGCCAACATTTTCATTTTATATAGAAATCTCCGTGATTTTATAGGTTTTCCATTCATTTGTAACATTTTTCCACCTTTATCCATACCTGTTTGCCACATTTTTCTTTACTTTTCCATACCCATTTGTAACATTTTTCCGAAACCAGTTATTTCCATTGAATTTTCTTGTTAATAAAAAAGAACATCCCCGTCCCCGGGAACATTCTTTTTCATCTCTCTACTACAATATATTTATGCTCAATCTCTTTACATCACCATCTGGAACACCAACACCATCAGCGGCATCGTCACGATCGCCCCAAGTGTCGTCAGCACATTGATCGTGCTCGCATACCTGGAATCATTTCCATACACCTGACTCATCTGCGTAACTGTCGAAGCAGCAGGTGCAATGATCGCCAGAAATACGATCAGAAGGATCTTCTTCCCATCTGCATTCCATCCAACCAGTCCACTGATCTTCAGGATCAGAAGTGCAATAAACGGAATTCCGATCAGACGCATTAACGCAATAAAATACGCCTTCTTATTCGTCAGAACCTTTCTGATATTCATTCCGCCCATCAGCATTCCGATTACAAACATACTTGCCGGTCCCACCATTGCCCCGACAGAACTTAACGTACCGGTTATGATTTCCGGCAGCCGGATCTTTGCAAAGAACAACACGATTGCTGCTATGATCGTAATGATATTGATATTGGTAAATATTTTCTTCAGGTTAAATCCTTTTTCATGGCTCAGTACATTTTTACAGTGTGTCCAGAAAAAGATGGTCTGAATCCCCATAAACACACATGCATAAAACACCCACTCTTCGCCAAGCATAAATGCCACAAGCGGTACGATCATATTTCCTGAATTGGAATAATAAATGGACATGGTTTCCACTTCATTCAGATGCAGGACTTTTCCGATCAGGTTGACGATCGGGAGCAGGATAAATAAAAGAAGCAGTGACGCGATGCATGCCAGCATAAGGCCGCTCACCTTTTCCGGGGTATAATCCACCTGAAATGCATTCAGAATCACACATGGCACGATCAGATATAATACCAGTGTTGACAGTACCTTACTGTCTTCATCCTTCAGAAATCCCATTTTGACTATCGCATAACCCATGAATATCATAATGAACAGCTTTGCGATCTGCTCCATCAGAAGTATACTCAGTTCCATTTTTGCCCTCTTTTCCTTCTCATCAAAAGAAGCGGATTGCCAGACGCAACCCGCTTCCCATTATTTCATTTCTTTTCTATCGGTTCATTTCTCGTCTGTCAGATTTTTCCATCCTTTAAACAATATCAAATCCCCTGTTCTCTGTCAAGAAATCTCATTTTTTCAGACTATTCTCTTGCTACACCTGTCCAAGAAGCCTTCTGCACTTCTGGTTCATCTCGCCCAGTTCCTGCACAACCGGTAACAGATCCTCTTTACTCATTCCATAACTGATCATGCAGAGTGCCTTATAGAAAAATTCGTTCACTTCCGCATCTGTTTTCCCAATGACGACCGCCGGGGAAATGATAGCTGCCATCTCCCGGATTCCGAAAAGGATTGCAGTCTCCACGCCGCGCACATCTGTTTCGTGTTTCCAGATATTGCTCACATCATATTCGGAGGTATTGCCACACGGTGCTGCACAGACTGCGCAATCCGGTGCGACGGTATCTTTTTCTTCTCTTACTTTTTCGATCATCGCTTTTAAAGATGTTGTACCGATGTTACTGTTCGTAATCGTATGCACAAGACCTTCGACGATAATCTCATCTGTGTTTTCTGTCTTTGGATTGTTACCACAGGATCTGGCAAGACCGATCAGCGCACCGGTCAGTTCATCCTGGAGTGCTAAAATCTCCTGTCCCTGCGAAATCGTCGCTGTATTACTCATATTTTCATTCCTCGTACCTTCTTTTTTGTATGGATAAGTATACGGTTTCTGGATTTTTATTTCTGTTGTAATAACAACATCATACCTGTTTATCTGTTACAATCAGGATTTTCTTTCCATAAAATGCAAAACCATAATACCGGCTCTTTGATTTAGGTATTCCATCAAATAATAATTCCATTCAGATGATCGCACTCATGTTGAATAATCTGTGCCGTCCATCCACTGTATTTTTGTCTCTGCCGTTTAAAATTGATATCCTCGTATTCTACTTCAATTTCCTGATAACGCACACATTTTCTTACGCCATCCAGAGACAGGCATCCTTCTTCTGTCTCATACTTTCCGTTTCTCTTTACAATCTTCGGATTGAACATCGCAACATTCATAAATCCCATATTGACTGCAATGATCGCTTTATTTACCCCGATCATATTTGCTGCCATTCCCACACAGCCATCTTCGTGCGCTTTTAATGTATCCAGTAAATCAATTGCAACTGGAAAATCTCCTTTCGTTGCTTTCTCTGCCTTCTGGCGCAGAAAAAAGAGATCTCTCATAATTGGTTTTACCATTTTATCTTTCCCCTTTCCGTAGTACTAGTTACTGTTCACAGTACCTGTGACCAGCAACTAGTACTTTCCAGTATACACGATTTTTCCCATTTTTAGGTTGGAAAAATTGGAAAATGCACATATAATTAGATTAGTTTTCAAATACAAACAGGAGTGTACTATCTATGGATAAGATTAAAATTATAAAAAAGAACGATGAATATTCTTCCGAATATCAGATCGGAGATACTTTTGAAATCGAAGGCACCTGGTATGGTGGTGTCCATATTATCGGAAAGACCGGCGCACCGGTTTCTCTTGATAAAGATGAATATATTTATCTGGATGCCGATTCGGAAAATAAAGCAGATTCTGCGTCTGTAATTTTCCACCCGGAATCGTCTGCCTCAACACAAACCAGTACGGTTATCCCAGAAGCACAGCCTGCTTCTACGCTTTCTGCCAATACCGAAAAAAATGACGCAGAACCCCTCCATGAAATCCATGTTGGCGATATCGTGCGCCATTTCAAAAGAGAATGGGTATCCGAAGAGAGCACCAAATATCTCTACAATGTACTGGCTTTCGCCGAGCATACTGAAACAGGCGAAAAGCTGGTTGTCTACCAGGCAATGTATGCACCATTCAAAATCTGTGCAAGACCATACGATATGTTTATGAGCGAAGTCGATCACCAGAAATATCCGGGAATCAGGCAGCACTGGCGT
Source organism: Coprococcus sp. AM11-30B (assembly GCF_027674365.1). Lineage (NCBI taxonomy): Bacteria > Bacillati > Bacillota > Clostridia > Lachnospirales > Lachnospiraceae > Coprococcus > Coprococcus sp. AM11-30B. The sequence continues at coordinate 52,667 of NZ_JAQDVB010000017.1, forward strand.
TTTGAAATAAATGAATAAATCATGATTAAATAAAAATGGAGAATCTCCCAGTCCCCGGCTGATACCGGAGCGGATGATTCTCCATTTCATCTTCTTACAACACTCTCGCAATTCTTATATTCCTTGATGAGCTTCCGATTCTGACTTCAACTACATCGCTTTCTTTTCCTGCTCTGTCTCCTGTGTTGGTCACATCACAGCTGACTTGCAGCTTAGCCCCGTTCCTTTTTATCTCTGCACCTGAATAGGCAAAGGTTGTATAGGAAAGTCCATGTCCGAAACAGAATTCCGGTTCAATCCCAAAAGTATCATTATAGCGGTAGCCTACGAAAACACTTTCTTTATAACGCACCTTTTCATCGCCCGGAAATTCTCCGACTGCATGTGCAGAACAGTCCGTATGCTTTTTGTAGAAGGTTTCCGGCAACTTTCCGGATGGACTTACTCTTCCAAATAAAACTTCGGCAAGCGCATTTCCACCTTCCATTCCGGAATACCAGTTCCATACAACAGCCTTTGCGTCTTTGATCCAGCTCCCCATCTCAACCGGACTTCCTGCCATCATGACAATCACCGTATTCGGATTTGCCTTCAGTACTTCCCGAATCAGTTCATCCTGCTCATATGGGAGTTTCATATCTGCGCGGTCAATTCCTTCACTGTCATGCTCATGGTTCAGACCACCAACCAGAATGACCTCATCATACTGCGCGGCAAGCTCTGCTGCCTCTTTTCTGAGGAGTACTCTTTCTTCTTTTACTTTCACATCTACAGACTGCTCTTCTTTTCTGCTTCCGCCGCCATCTTCCAGGCTGGTCTCCTGCCAGTTCGCCTCAGACTCTTCTTTCTTTTCATCCCGTTTGTATCCCTGTACAAATGTAACTTCTGCATTACCACCGAGAAGTGTCTTAATTCCCATCAGTGGCGTGATCTCATAAAGTGCTTTGATCTCCGTGCCTACGATGCATTTGGCGAAAAAGTCGGATCCAAAGAATACAAAGAAGACCAGATTTACATCGAACCACAGGGATTCTGTGTACTTGCTGATGTCGGTGTAAATGACGGCCAGGCGAAAAAAGCTCTGAATTCTGTTAAAGAAAAGCTGGATACAAAGTACGGTATTGTTCTGCTCCAGCCTGCATATACAACTTATCACCTCAACCTTGGTGAATTTTCTTCTTATTCACCGGGATATAAAGAAAATGCAGGTATCTTCTGTCACAACAATCCATGGGTATCGATTGCAGAAACGAGAATCGGACGTGGTAACAGAGCATTTGAGATCTACCGCAAGACCTGCCCTACTTACCTTGAAGACATCAGTGATATCCACCGCACAGAGCCATATGTGTACTCGCAGATGATCGCCGGATGCATATGACGTAGAATCAGAAGATCTTGCACCTGTAAGAACCGATAAAGAAGCAAAAGGCGGAATCTGCATCCGACCGGATGAGAATGTGAATGAATATTATGTAGAAATTGTTATGGGATAATTTCTTTCATCAGAAAAGCCATCAAAAGTTTGAAATTTTGAACTCGAAGGAACCTGGTATGGCGGTGTCCATATTACCGGATCGACAAAAAATCGCTATAACACCTGAATTTCCAGGCATTATAGCGATTTCTGTCTTGTCCCTGTTATATTATTTTCTATTTACTGTTCACAGCTTTATTCGTATTTTTCAAAAATCCGGCACAGCAGAAATGACTGTGCATACGATAATACTGCAAATCCGAAGAACACCCATAAAATACTTGCAACTACAAATGATCTGGATGTAAATAATGTCACTATCAGTGATCCGACGCTTAAACCTGTAATCACGATTGTAAACGGAATGTTCACTGCTGCAAGAAGTAATGCATTGCGCAATGTCGCAAAAATACCATTTTCAAATCTTGCAATATACGGGAACAGATACTGGAACATCAGTATCCACACTCCAAGAATAATTGCCAGAATCACACGCATCACACTATACATGCTTCCCTGAAAAACTCTTATGATACGAAAATCCACAAACAACAGCATGGCAACGACAGCCATGATCAGCCAGCAAATGGTTGCCTGTTTGAAGTTCCTTTTATACGCTTTCCAGAATTCCTTCCACACGGAAGGTTCTTCCCCTCTTGCCATCTTCATCGCTACCGCGTACAGTGCGCTTAATGAAGTTCCAATGGTGATCACTGGAATGCATCCGACTACAAAGATCATATTCAATATTATAATATCTCCAAGTCGTCCAAGTACCCTCATTACCGGACTGTCAATTGCCAGAAATTTCATTATCTATCCGCCTCTACTTACTTAATCTGATTACATTCCATGATGCTTTTCCAAGAAGAGTTGTCATAATTCCGCCGTCCATCTTTGAACGGTTTACTGTCTTTGGTACTACTTTTTGTTCATAAGAACTGTTCACCAGTTTCAGATTGGATTCTTCCATTACAATATGCTCTGTCAGATGGAAGCCTTCCATACCTCTTAAATCTGTTGTCAGTTCAATATCTTCATCCAGTGTACGGTTAACAGCGAAAATTGTAAGTTCTTCTTTTTCTTCATTATACACTGCAACGCTTTCTACGTCAGTAACATTTTCATGTTTTGCTGTATCGTGCTTAGCTGTCTGAACAAGCGGCATTAATGCAACACCACGTCCATATCTGGATGCATGAAGGAACGGATAAAAAATTGTCTGTTTCCAGGCTGCTCCGCCTCCCTGATCTGTCATGATCGGCGCAATTACATTGACCAGCTGTGCCATACATGCAATTTTTACTCTGTCTGCATGTTTCAGCAATGTGATCAGCATCAGACCGACTAACAGTGCATCTTCAAATGTATAAATATCTTCCAGCATCGGAGGTGCTACCTGCCATGGATGGTTCTGTGTGATATCATCATCTGCCGCATTTGAATGGAACCATACATTCCACTCATCAAAACTGATATTGATATTTTTCTTTCCACGTTTTTTCGCTCTTACATAATCGCAGGTTGCAATGACTGTACGGATAAATTCATCCATATCATCAGAGCATGCAAGGAAATCTGCGGTATCATCATCACGATTTCCATAATATTGATGCATAGATACATAGTCTACATAATCATATGTATTCTCCAGAGTGGTAGATTCCCACTTCGGGAATGTCGGCATATCAAGAGCTGAGCTTCCACAGGATACCAGTTCAATGGATGGATCGATCAGTTTCATTGCCTTTGCGGTCTCTTCTGCAAGACGTCCGTATTCTTCCATGGTCTTGTGTCCGAGCTGCCACGGTCCGTCCATCTCATTTCCCAGGCACCATACCTTAATGTTATGTGGATCTTTCACTCCATGTTTGATACGAAGATCACTGTATTTCGTTCCACCAGGATGGTTGCAGTATTCCAGAAGATTGCATGCATCTGCAATTCCTCTTGTACCAAGATTTACTGCCATCATCATGTTGGAATTTACTTTATCCGTCCATTTTGCAAATTCATTTAATCCGATCTTATTTTCTTCCAGACTTCTCCATGCAAGTTCCAGGCGTGCCGGACGCTCCTCCACCGGTCCTACGCTGTCTTCCCAGAAAAAGTTTGATACAAAGTTTCCACCCGGATAACGGATGATCGGCACATTCAGTTCCTTTACCAGATCAATGACATCTTTACGGAATCCATCATCATCCGACAACGGATTGCCCGGCTGATATAAGCCATCGTATACGGCACGTCCGAGGTGTTCAATGAAAGAACCATAAATTCTCTCATCTACCTTGGAAATCCGGAAATCTTTATCAATGATCATCTTCGCTGTCTTACTCATTTTCAGCCTCCTATTCTATCTTACCTTCTTATTTTACAACAATTATTCTTTTACTGCACCTGCTGTCATACCTTCAATAAAATACTGCTGGAAGCATACAAACAGTATAAAAATCGGAATGATCGAGAAGAATGAACCTACAACCAGAAGACTATAATTATCTCCATATGGGTTGATCAAGGTGTTAAGTCCAAGTGTCAGTGTATATTTTTCTGAAGAACGGATTACCAGTAATGGCCACAGGTAATTGTTCCATGCGTTCATACCATTTAAGATCGCCATGGCCGCAAATGCAGGTTTCATAATCGGCATGATCAGTCTAAAAAAGATACCATACTCCGTCGCTCCGTCAATTCGTCCGGCTTCCATAAGTGATTTTGGAAGTCCAAGAAGATACTGTCTGAAGAAAAAGATTGTGGATGCATGTGCAACAAATGGTAATATGATCGCAATATAGCTGTCCATCAGTCCCCAGTTAGTCATCTGCTTATACAGAGGAAGCATGATGACTTCCAGCGGAACAGATAAGATCAGAAGAACGACAACAAACATTGCATTCTTCCCTTTGAATTCATAAGCCGCAAATCCATATCCTACAAATGCACTTACCAGAAGTGTGGCTACTACGGTAATTACAGTAAGAAAGATACTGTTAAAGAACCATCTCCAGTAGTTATGCTGTCCTGTAAACAGAAGCACGTAGTTATCCAGGCTCATACGTTTCCAGTCAATTCCGAGGTTCAGACCATACTGCAGAAGATCTCCGCCCGGCTTGAAGCTGGCAAGAAAGATCGTATAAATCGGAAGAATAATCAGAATAGCCAGGATTGAGAAGAAAATGAGCATCAATACTGTGCAAAGCCGGTCTTTCTTTTTTCTCTTTTCACCCATACTATCTCTCCTCCTTCTTAAATGTTCCTGTTGCCGCCAACTGTATCATATTGACGATCATAACAATAACCAGAAGTACAAGCCCTACCGCGCAGGCATAACCCATTGCACGTTTTTCAATTCCCTGCCTGTACAGATATCCAACGATCGTAAGCCCGATATTCTGTGGCGAGTTATTACCTTTCCATAACATGTAACTTTCATTAAACATGGCAAGACCTGCGTAGATACTGATCGTCAGCACGTATACGGTGGTTGGCTTCAGAAGTGGAAGGGAAATTCTTGTAAATTGCTGCCATTTATTTGCTCCATCAATAGAAGCTGCCTCATAAAGGTCTGTTGAAATGCTCTGTAATCCGGCAAGGAAGTACAGGATGTTAACACCTGTCCATCTCCAGCATGCCAGAAGTAACAGTGCAAAATAACCAGTCAGATCATTCTTTAACCATTTGATCGGTCCAAGTCCGAACATTCCGATCACCTGGTTGGCAAGAGAAGTCTCCATCTCACCAAACATCAGACGGAAGATTGTACCTGCAACTACAACTGATGTCAAAGCCGGAAGAAAATAGATTGATTTAAAAAATCCTGGTTTCTTCATCAGCTTACTGTTCAGCAGCGTTGCGAAAAACATCGGAAACGGAATCAGCAGCACCAGTGTTCCGATCATGTATCGAGTACTGTTAGCCAGAGCTTTTAAAAATATCTTGTCGGACAGAAGTCTCTTATAATTATCCAATCCAACCCATTTATCCTGTAATACATCCTGAAAACTTAAAAGGACTCCGTTCGCGATTGGAACTGCCCAGAAAAATATAACAGTAAGGACAAAAGGAAGGATGAACACATAAGGAGCTAATTTCTGAGAATAGAACAGTTTCTTCATGGTTTATGTATCCTCCTTCTTAAATTATAGAAAGGGCTGCGGCAGCTTTTGCACGCAACCCCTGAATATTACATTACCAGTTACTTAATTGTAACTTTTTTATTTGCCACCAAATTCATTTTCAAGAGTTTCCTGAGACTGTTCCAATGCCTCTTTAACATCCATTCCTTCTTCAAAAATGTTATTCAGTGTTGTTGTGCAGAACTCGTTATTGATAGATGGATATTTTTCGCTTGTGCAAGAAGCAAGTGAGCCAATGCCATCCTGGAGCTCTAATAATGTATCAAACGGTTTTGTCTTGAAGTATTTTACAAACTGGTTGTCCGGATTCTGAGTAAGATCTGTATCTGTCCATACTGCTGTATTAACAGGGTCAAATCCTAATACATTCCAAACTTCTTTGTTAGCGTCTTCAGACAGTTTGATGTAAGCGAATACTTCTGCTGCAAGTTCTGCGTTTTCAGAAGATTTAACAACTGCTGTACCGGTTCCGCCACCACCGATTGTCTTAACTGCATCGTTGTCACCAAATACCGGAGGTGCTGCAATAGCGATCTTGCCATCAAGGTCAGACATATAGTTTGTGAATCTTGATGTCTGCCAGAAAGGCATAATCTGTACTGCAAAGTTGCCACTGTTGTATTCCGGATAAGCTTCTTCGTTATCCGGCTGTCCACCAGCTACGGTTGCAAGTGCGCCTGCTTCCTGCATATCTTTGATATACTGAAGTACTTCTACTACTTTATCGTTTGTAAGATCAAGTTTTCCATCTTTGTCAAGGTAATCTGTACCTTTCTGAGCTAACATCAGGTTGATCATCCACTGAGCTGTTGTTTCAGCGCAGGCAAATTCTTTACCTGTAGCTTCATGGTATTTAACACCAGCTTCTTTAAAGTCATCCCATGTCTTGATCGTTGTGTAATCAATTCCTGCTTCTTTTAACAGATCATCGTTGTAGAATGCAACGGTTGTACCAACGTGTGTTGGGAAGCCATAATATTTTCCATCTTTTCCATAGATGTCAAGACGGGATTCTACTACATTATCTTTATATGGTTCGATCGCATCTGTCAGATCCATAAGTCCGATTTCACCACTTGTAAATGCCGGGAATTTTCCAAGCTCAATATCAACTACATCCGGAGCACCTTTTCCGGATTCCAGTGCAAGAGATAATTTGTTGTGCATATCATCATACTGCATATTAGAAAGTACTAATTTAACCTTCTTATCCGGATGTGCCTCATTCCACTTCTCTGCCATGTTGGTGTAGAATTCCTGGTGTAACTCGATGAATGTCCATACATTAAGAGTGGTTGCATCTCCATCAACTTCCATCTCTTTTGTTCCGCCTGATTCCCCTTTTGCTTTGCTGTCGGAGCCGCTCTTTTCGCTTCCTGCGCTACAGCCGAGCAACATTGTTGCTGTCATAGCTGCACAAAGAATCACTGACACTAATTTCTTTTTCATATTTCTTCCTCCTTTTGGGTATTTATTTCTCCACAGGGTTGTATGTCCCCTGATAGATTCTTTAATTAAAACATCTCTTTCATCCATACCAGCATCTCACCCGTCTTGCGGTTGTCCCAGCAATGATATGGAACTGCTTTCAGATCTACTTCCTCGAATGCCATTTCCCGGCTATCATATAATGCTCCGTCTTTCCACGTATCCACGTTCAGTTTCTTTCCCTTAAACCGAAGTGTTGTCACGCCTCCAAGAAGTTCCGGTTCAAACATTTCTCTGACTTCCTGTTTCGTATCCACGAAGATAGCCGGAAGATTCTCTCCATTGTCTGTTTCTTCAAGACAGTACACCAGAGGTCCTTTCACCAGTGCAGTTTTTCCCACATCTTCTCTGACATTCGGATTTGCTCTCACAAATCTTGCAGGTACTTCAAAATCAATTACGATCTCGGTCTGTTTGCTGATTCCTCCGATCGTAAGGTATGCCTGACAGATATCCTGATGCTCTAAAAGTGCCCCATCTTTCCGGATGGTGTACGCTTTCACATAATCCGGAATTCTGATCGCCAGATTATTTGTGCTTCCTTCATCCGGTGTGACCTTTAATACGATGTGACCGGTATTGGTCAGGTCGCTTTCTATCTGAATCTTTGTTGTTCCTTCATTCAGATCGATCTGTGCTTCATTGGAAATATATAAGTTTACATATACTGTGTTCTTATCTGTAAAATAGATGTATTGTCCCATAGATGCCAGTGTTCTCGCAATGTTCGGTGGACAACATGCTACTCCAAACCATTTCTGTCTGACCGGTTTTATATGTTCCTTAGAAGTACGTTCAATACAGTTATCCGGCCATACTTCCAGTGGATTTACATAGAAGAAGCTCTTTCCATCCTGCGCAATTCCCGACAACAGAGTATTGTAAAGTGCTCTTTCTACAACATCCATGTAAGACGCATCTTTTGTGATCTGTGCCATTCTTCTTCCGAAGAGTGCAAGTCCAATCGATGCACATGTTTCTGAGTAGTTACTGTTATTTGGAAGATCATAATCCGTTGTAAACCGTTCCAGAAGTCCGGATGCCCCGATACTTCCTGTGATGTACATCTGGCGTTTCGTCATATCTTCCCACAATGTCTTACACGCTTCCATCAGCTCTTCATCCTGATACTCATATGCCAGATCTGCCATTGCACAATACATATACACAGCCCTTACTGCATGTCCCTCTGCCGTCTTCTGTTCTCTTACCGGCTGATGGGACTGTGAATATCTCGGATCATATTCGGCAAACTCCGGAAAGATCTGTTTATATTCCGGTTTCTTTTCCTCTTCTAAGAAATAATTTTCACCTACACCTCTGCGGTCGATGAAGTATTTTGCTGTCTCCAGATATTTCTTATTCCCGGTAACATGATACAGACGGATCAATGCAAGCTCGATCTCCTGATGTCCCGGATACCCGTGATTCTGACCTTCTTCCGGTCCAAATGTCCTGCAGATCAGATCTGCAAACTTTTTCATAATATCCAGAAATTCCGTCTTTCCGGTTGCTTTATAATATGCAACCGCTGCTTCTGTCATGTGCCCTGCTGTATATAACTCATGTCCCTCTTTCAAGTTCGTCCAACGCTTTGACGGATCTTTGATCGTAAAATATGTATTCAGATAACCATCTTCGCACTGGGCACGACCGATAAGGTTAATTGTTTTATCAGCAAGGTAAGATAAATGTTCATCCGGCTCTACTGCCAGAGAATATGCTACAGCTTCCAGCCACTTCGCTACATCTGTATCCTGGAATACTGCTCCTTCAAAATCGCCTTCCGCTTCTCCTGCCGCAATCCTGAAGTTTTCAATGCAATGACTGGTTTCCACATCCGGAAGCTTGTCATTTAAGATATCCCACTGATATGGAATCAGAACATCTTTCACAAGATGGGTGTATCTGTTCCAGAACCGATCTGAGATCTTAATCTTATTCAGCGGTACCGTTTTTAGTTTCTTGTCATCCATAATTTTTCCTCGGAATATTAAATACGATCTATATATACTTAATCGTTTAATATTCTTTTTTACAATTTTCCCGTTTTTCTTAAATATGCAATGCTGTTTTTGTTTTTCAGGCTCATATTTTTATTTTATTTACCTGTTTCTTGCTTGTTTTAATTATATACGCACTTTTATTATAAATGCAAGTAGAACTTAAACGTTTAATTTTGTGTATTTTGCACAATCACACAATAAAATAAGCACTTACAGAGCATTTTTCTCTTCTATAAGCGCTTATTTTTTTCTGATTTCTGTTATTTTTAGTGTAAATTCATGAATTTTCTGTAATATTTTCAACCGAGCTCCGCTCTAACATATGACATCCAACACGGTATATTCCTTCCGGCTCTTTTAATCTTTTTCCTTCTACCATACGCATGATCACCTCACTCGCCGTATAACCAATATCATGCAGAGGCAGGGAAATGGTGGTAAGTGGTGGTTTATAATATCCGGATAATTCACGGTTATCATAACCGGTTACTGCAATATCCTTCCCCGGAAGTATTCCGTTCTCTTCCAGACAGTCATATACTCCACCCGCCATCAGGTCATTCATACAACAGATTGCTGTTATCCCCTGTTTCAGAAGCTGCTTCGTTCCCTCATATCCACTTTTTCTTGTCCAATCTCCATAATATACTGCCTGAGGATTATATAATATCTGATTTTCAAAAAGAGCTCTCTGCATACCAAGAAGTCGTTCCTGCATATGGATACTGTCCGGCTTACCAGTAATAATTCCGATACGCCTGTGTCCGTTTGCAATCAGATAATCCACGATCTGATGCGCTCCATCTTCGTCATTCACTACCACTGACGGAATGTCTTTATTCGCTGTATATCCATATGCCATAACGACTGGTATCGGCAAATTCTCCGGAATACAGCGCATAATTCTCTCATGTGCCGTAACATAAATAATCCCCTCTACCTGTCTTGCGATCAGCTTGTCAATCTCCTCACCGACACGTCCATAATAATCATCTCTGTGATAGTAAAAATCATTGTATTTCTTGAACAGTCTCAGATTGATCAGTAGAATCTGATAACTGTTCTCCTCGCAATGCTCTGTAATACCATCTACAATATCCGGGATACTGAAGATCGTCATATCTTCAACAATAACCCCGATTGTTCTGGTATTCTTTGTCTTCAGATTTCTCGCCACAGTATTTGGCTTATAGTTCAGCTCTTTTATCTTATCCATCACGATCTTCCTGGTTTCATCACTTGCGCCAGGTTTGTGATTTAAAATATTTGATACTGTTGCTACAGAAACATTGCATTCCTTTGCAATCTCCTTGATCGTAACCATCTCTTTGCTTCCTTTTCTCCCTTTTTTATTCTTCCGGTCATTCTTCCCATTTATTTTTCTTCTTATTCTCTATCTTAGACTATCCATTTCCGCCTTGTCAATCAGTTAATTCTATGCTAAAATTAATAAAAATCCTTGTTTTCTTATAAATGCAATGCCAAAGGAGGATTTATGAAACAATCAATTACACTTCCTATGGCAGATAAATTCTATCACGATCAGCAGGATTCTGCTTATATACGATCCGTGAATGTCTCATGGGAGATCCCTGAAGAAAATCATTATTATCTCGAATACAGCTACAACCGCAAAGACTGGTACGCCCTTAACGGCGGATTTTCAATCATCCTTCCGTGCGAAGAACTTCCTGTATCCGACGCATTAGCCAATCAAGATCCAAACGGCGAAAAAATTGCTGTCTCCGGTCTCTTTTCTTTACAAAATAAATATGGGAAGCCAGAGCCAGTATGTATACAATCTGTCTCCAAAATGGACGATTCTTCCGCAACCGTACAGGTAACTTATACCAATAGAATGAAGGAACTGCGCAGAATCATCCGCAGCGAAGATGGTATTGGACATATTCAGGACAACGACTATGCAGCACCGATCATCAGCCACCGTGCAGACCCTTATATCTACAAGCACACGGATGGAAAATACTATTTTCTCGGCTCTCATACCGACGCAGGCCATAATTTGAATGGTACTTATCAGTATCTTTACATCATCCTGCGCAGCGCAGACACGCTCGAAGATCTGACTGACAATTCCGGGCGCTACACAGAAAAAATAATCTACGAAAGAAAACCTATCGGTCCTGATCGTGTAAGTCCTCACATCTGGGCTCCTGAGATCCATTATATTCAGGGTGGCTGGTATGTATATTATACCACGACTGTATCTGACCACTCTTCATGGCGGATCCGTCCACACTGCCTTGCCTGTACCGGTGATGACCCGATGACTGATCCATGGATCAGCAAAGGGCCGATCCAGACAACTGTAGAAAATGATATTGCTTTTACAGACTTTTCGCTGGATCACACTTTTTTCCATCACAACGATACAGATTACTTTGTATGGGCACAAAAGACAAACAATATTTCCGATATCTTTATTGCCAAATTATCCAATCCATGGACAATCTGTACTCCATCTGTTCTTCTGACACATCCGGAGTATAACTGGGAGCTCCACGGATTCGCTGTAAATGAAGGTCCCGCTGTGCTAAAGCATGACGGGCGGATCTTCCTTACCTTTTCAGCAAGTGGCACAGATGCTCTTTACAATATGGGACTTTTATATGCCAGCGAAGATTCTGATCTTCTGGACTCTTCTTCCTGGACAAAGCTCCCTTACCCGGTATTCCAGAGCAGTCGCACCACCGGCTTCTTCGGACCTGGACATAACAGCTTTACCCGTTCTACCGATGACACAGAAGATCTGATGGTCTATCACGCACGCCAGGAAGAACGTTATCTGGGTGAAGGAGACTATCAGCCACTTTATGATGCCGGAAGAAATGCTTATATCGGCAAAGTTTTCTGGGATGAAAATGGTATGCCGGACTTTTCCGTTCCAGGCGCTTCTCTTGCAATGCGTAAAGAAGACCTTATATTACCTGAATCCTGGTAAGTATTCATTTCATATATAAATATGCAAAAGAGCAGACATTCCTTGCGGCGGGAAGGCAATGTCTGCTCTTACTACATATTATTATTTCAATTTCTGATATTTCTTTATAACTTTATCTAATAAAATCTCTGCTTTTTTATACACACTTTCTTCCATCTGATTGTACGGGAAGATTGCACGGTCTTCAATTTCTACACCTCTGTGCTGCATCAATTTTTTAAACAGCAATGAGAAATTTGAATCCAGATCATAAAGTGGCATAAGCTCATGCGTCAATTCCGATAACGCCATAACTCTGTCAAAATCTTTTTCCTTTGTTGATTTTACAAGATCACTCCAGATCTCAGGGACAATATTGGAAAGTGCCCCGATACATCCTACTCCTCCGGATGTAAGATTATAAAGGAACTGATCATCAAATCCTGAGAACATCTCAAACTCATGTCCTTCTACTGCCAGCATCAGTTCATTTGTATGATTTGGTTCTGATACGGAGTCCTTTAAGCCTTTAATGTTAGCATTATTTTCCACCAGCTTTTTCAAGGTTTCCGGAGCGATGGAATGTCCACTTCTTGCCGGGAAATTGTAGATATAAAGATTTCCTTTTACCGCTTTTGCAAGCGTATCATAATATACAAAAATCTTTTCCTGATCCAGTGCATAATAGCATGGTCCGATAACCATTGCTCCTTCATAGCCCATTTCATTCACTTCATTTGACAACGCCACCGTATCTTCAAAATTAAGGCTTCCGGTTCCAGCATAAAGCTTTGTGCGCCCTGCAGTATAATCTGCATAGAATTTGAAGAAATCATGTTTCTCCTGTTTTGTAAGTCCTGTAAATTCACCGGACGATCCCAACACAAGAATTCCATCAACGCCTCCTTCAATCAGGAAATCAATTACCTTTTTATTCCCTTCATAATCCGGTTTTTCATTTTCATCAAAAACTGTAACAACTGGTGTAACGATTTTACACATATTTTCTACCTCTCTTCCTATTTTTATCCTAATTCACTTTCTTGTAAAAATCAGACAATATAATTCGTCAGCTGACCAATCTTGTCTATCTCACATGTAACTTTATCACCTTTCTTTAGGAACCTTGGTGGCGTAAATCCCATTCCAACACCTGCTGGTGTACCGGTTGCAATAATGTCACCAGCCTCCAGAGTAATTCCTTTGGACAATTCTGCAATCAGCCCCGGAACTTTTTTAATCAGATATTTGGTATTTGAGTTCTGTCTGAGTTCACCATTCACATAACTCTTAATATCCAGTTCTAACGGCATCGGAAGCTCTGTACGGTCTACGATCACAGGTCCCATGATCGTATAATTATCCAGACTTTTTCCCATCAGCCACTGTCCATGTCTGGTCTGAAGATCTCTTGAAGAAAGATCATTAAATACGGAATATCCAAATACATATTCTTCTGCTTTTTCTTCCGTAATTCCTTTTCCTTCTTTTCCTATAATGACCGCTAATTCTGTTTCATAATCCACTTTTTCATCGATATCAAACCGTCCCTGGATCTCTTCATTTGCCCCAAGAATACGGTTTGTTCTTTTTGCAAAATACACGGTACCGGATACTTCATCCGACACAGCTCCTGCCAGATGTTCCTTTGTCTCTTCCAGATGATCTGTGTAATTGACTCCGACACAGAGGATATCGTGAACCGTATGTTCAATCGGTGTCAACATCTCCTGCTCTTCCATTCTATGTACCGATCCATCTGCAGCACAGATCATCTGTGCTGCTTTTTGCGGATCACCATTTACCATATGAACAAAATCTATCAACGTTTTCCCTTTTAATTCCGGGAATAATTCATCCAGAAAAAACACGGTTTCTTCCTTTTCGAAAGCTGCTAGATGAATTTCTCCATTTTTATCTTTTACTCTGGTATAGCGCAATTTTTTCACCTCATTTTTTACATATAGTTACAAACTCTCGCAATTGCCATTTCTGTATATCCAAGAGCTTCTGCTTTTGTCAGCTTGCCATCCGCAACTTCCTTGATTTCTTTCATCAGCTCATCACCAAGTTCTGTCATCGTCTTGGTTCCGTAAATATACGGGCTTGCATCAATATCAATATTATCGGACATATTTGCAAAAGTAACTTTATTACCGGTGATCTTAATTACCGGTGCAAGCGGATTTCCTGTCGGTGTACCACGTCCGGTAGAAAATACGACAATCTGACATCCACCGGCTACCATTGCCGCTACTGATGATGGGTCATTTCCCGGAGTATCCATAATAACAAGTCCCTGTTTTGATTCTACCTGTTTTGCATAATCATATACTGCTGTTACTTCTGAATGACCACCTTTATGGATACATCCCAATGATTTTTCTTCCAATGTTGTAAGTCCTCCTTCTTTGTTTCCAGGAGAAGGATTTCCTTCACGGATATCATGTCCTACCAACTTAATCGCATGCTCATAGTCATGAACGATCTGGTAAATTCTGTCACTGATTTCTTTTGTCTTTCCACGTCGTGCCAGAATATGTTCTGCGCCAATAAATTCTGTTGTCTCAGAAAGAATCGAAGTACCTCCAAGTTCTACCATACGGTCACTCATCTCTCCGATCAGGACATTTGCTGCAAGTCCTGAAGTCGGATCCGAACCTCCACATTCTGTTCCGATGATCAGCTCAGAAAAATCAAATTCTTCTTTCTGCAGAAGAGAAGCTTCCTGTGCCATCTCTTTTGCTGCACGGACAGCTTTTTCTACTGTAGAAATCGTTCCTCCGTTTTCCTGTATAATGAAATGACGGATTGGTTTATTCGTTCTCTCTTTAATTGCATCTAACACAAGATCCATCTGACAGTTTTCACATCCAAGTGATACAACGACCGTTCCATATACGTTCGGGTTTGCTGCATATCCGGCCATTACATCCATTGTGAACTGCTGGTCTGACGGAACCTGGGAACATCCATTTTGGTTATTGAATGTAACTGCAGATTCTACCTGGGATGCGATAATTCTTGTTGTATCTGATGCACAGACACTTGCCGGTAAAATTAAAATTTTATTTCTGATTCCAACTCTTCCATCTGGTCTTCTATATCCCCAAAAAGTCATTTTTTCCATTTTTAAATTCCTCCTGTCTTCTTATATTCCGTATTTAAAGATTTTCTCTGTGATTCTGGACATTATGTACATGTACATGCTCGCCAACATGGATGTCACATGCTGCAAGACCAATGTGTTCTCCATATTTTACTACTTCCGTTCCTTTTGGCATTTCCTTGATTGCTACTTTATGGTACATTGGTACATCTGTAGCTGCTGTAATCTTCTGTACATCTCCGTTTCTGTCTCTCCAGATTATTTCATCTCCTGCATTAATCTTTTCAATTGCTACAACGACGGTATCTTTTTCATCAATAATTGCTGCGTTAACTGTTACTGCCATTTTGCTCATCTCCTATTTTCATGTTTAAATGATGTTGTGGTCAAAAGATATTTTGACCCTGGTATCTTTAAATTAATATGTTACAATATATCTTGTTACTTCGCTGCTTCTGTTTTCTTCTCTTCCAGAGGGAATTTCGGGCAGCCATATTTATGTGCCCACCAGTTTGTGACGATTGGAACAAGAATTGCTGTAATAACTACAGATGCTGCAACCTGTGCTGTTGCCTGTGGTACATATGCTTCCAGGCTCTTATCTGCAAGTCCTACAACCGCCGGAACTGCAACCGCATTACCTGCTGTTGTCGCAACTGCCCATCCGGCATAGCCTGGCCGCTTTGAAATTTTCCGGTCACATAATACGATAAACGCACCACCGATAAATGTAGTAATCAGTCCAAGAAGGATTCCTGCCGGACCACCTTTTACAACTGCTGAAAGGTCGATTCCAGCTCCAAGTGTAAGTCCTACGAAAGGAATCAAAATTGGTCCTGCCGGTGCAAGGAAATCAGAAAATGATTTGTCAAGATTTCCAAGAATCATACCAACAATGATTGGTGTAATTGCTGCAAGGATTGAAAGTAACGGGATATTTGCCAGTCCTGAAGTTCCCATTGCAACCAGTGTGAAAAACGGTCCATCATTCAGCGAAAGTAATGCCATCGCCCCACAGTCAACTTCGTCACCGTAAGACTGCATCAGGGAAAGATATACAGAACCATTACTATTTGTTACTGCACAGATAATTGCAAGTGCAGATAATCCAAAGAATCCATTCATACCGAATACTTTTCCAACTATAATACCGATAGCAGCTCCAATTACGAATTTGGAAATCAGAAGAACCCCACCACGTTTGAATACACTTCCGATTTCATTAAATCTCAGCGTTGTTCCGAGACATACCAGCTGAATTCCCATCGCTGTTGCTGCACCTGCATTTGAAAAAGTTGCTGTTGTAAGTGAACCTACCTGAAGTATCGACGAACAAAACGTATTTAAAATTGCCCCTATCAAAAGCGGAACGATCATCATTCCAGCCGGCACTTTCTTCAAAAAGTTCATAATCATAGTTTTTTCCTCCTCTTTACCTTTTGCTTTTCATTTGTCCGTATATACGTACTACGTATGTATTTACATACTTTATGTTCTTAAAATAGCACTCGTACACTTTATTGTCAATATATCATCAAATAAATTCATTATTTTTATCATTTTGCACAATTTTTTTAGGTAAATTTCTACATATACAATACGCAACTCTGGAATTCTATACGAATATCTGATATAATTTCTATATATTTGATTGAAATTTAAATAGTTTCAATGTTAATAAAGGAGATTTGAATCAATGGCAACAACTGAACATCGCCCTACTGAGCGGGTACTTGATATACTGGAGCTTCTTTCAAACTCAGAAGATGGAATGACCCTCACTGAGCTTTCCAAAGCACTGAACGCTCCAAAAAGCAGCATTATGCCGCTTGTTCATACGATGACTGCCCGGAATTTTATTTATATGCAAAAGAATACTCTGCGCTATTTTATTGGTGTAGCAACTTATTCTGTAGGAATTACATATAATAACCGTAAGACTTCCCTACAATTCATTCAGCAGGAAATGAGTAATATCACAACACAAACCAACGAAACTTGTCAGCTTGGCATCCAGTCCCGAAACATGGTACTTTATATTGCAAAAAAAGAATCACCTCAGCCAATCCGTCTGATGTCTTCTGTAGGAAAACAACTTCCTCTGTATTGTACTGGTCTCGGAAGAGCACTTCTGGCTTACAAATCCGAAGAAGAAATACGCAGTTTATTTCCGAAAGTCCTTACCGCATACACCCCGCATACACTTTCTACCGTCGATGATCTGATAAAAGAACTGGAGCTTACCCGACAGCGCGGATACGCATTAGAGCATGAAGAAACTAATTTAATGGTGAACTGCATTGCCGTTTCTCTGGATTACAATAATGCGCCAATCGCAGCTTTAAGTGTATCCATGCCAACTTTCCGTATTTCTGAGGAAAAAGAAAAAGAAGTTGTTCAGATTTTATGGAAAGCCAAACACCGAATTGAAGCCCACTTTCAAGTGTATGGTGTTGATTTTGGAAATTAAAAAATACCTGACAGAAAGCAAAATTCACTTTCTGCCAGGTATTTCATTTTTCTATACGCCTTTCCCTTCCCCTGCAAAATATTCTTTTACATGCTTTACCACAACTCCTGATAACAGGAAGACTGCAATTAAGTTCGGGATTGCCATCAGTCCGTTAAATGTCTCTGCAATATTCCACATCAGTCCAAGATCCATCGTTGCTCCGACGATCGCAACCAGTGAATACAGCACCATAAACGGTTTGTTGATCTTCGTTCCAAATAAAAATTCAATACATCTGGTTCCATAAAGTCCCCATCCGATAATCGTTGAAAATGCAAAGCAGCACATTGCAACCGCGGTAAAGATCGATACCCAGTTCCCATATGTAGAAGTAAATCCAAGAATCGTAAGCTCCGCACCTGCTGCCTCACCGTAACCAATCGAAACTCCGCTGCACAGGATTACCAGTGCGGTCAGTGTACAGATTACGATCGTATCTATAAATACCTCAAAGATTCCGAAGAATCCCTGTTTCACCGGTTTTTTTGTATCTGCACATGCATGTGCAATCGATCCGGTACCAAGACCTGCCTCATTAGAGAAAATTCCTCTGGACACACCTTTTTTCATACTGATAAAGAAGCTTCCGACTGCCCCCGGTCCTCCGATCGCGATCGCTCCTGCAACTCCTACAATATTTCCGGTTCCGACCGTTGCCGCGAGTGCCGTACAGACTGCCTGAAATGGCGTCATCGCACCATCTGATGCATCCTTTTTCCGAAGCATACGTCCGATCGTTACCTTCATGGCGGACGTTTCTTCTTTTTTATGCCTCGTAACGTATTTCTTCTTTTATTTTATCCTGGATTTCCACAAGAACTTCCATTAAAAGCGGATTGAACGCTCCGCACTCTCCATTCAGGATCATCTTCATCGCCTGTTCATGTGAATACGCATCTTTATATACACGCTTACTCACCAGTGCATCATAAACATCTGCCACAGATACAACCTGTGCCGCAATTGGAATCTGTTCTCCGGTCAGACCATCCGGATACCCTTTACCATCATAACGTTCATGATGCCATCTGCAGATCTGGTACGCGATCTTGATCATCTTCTCATCCTTATAATGCTCCAGCTTATCCAGCATAGAAGCACCAATCAGCGTATGCTTTTTCATGGTCTCAAATTCTTCTTCAGTCAGCTTTCCAGGCTTATTCAGAATCGACTCATCAATTCCAACCTTACCGATATCATGAAACGCGGATGCTGTTGAAATCAGATAGCAGTCATCCGGCGTCAAATTATATGCATCCGTATTCTCAACAAGTCTTTCCAGAAAAAGTCTCGTCAATGTATTGATGTGGACAACATGAAGGCCGCTCTCTCCATTACGAAATTCCATAATCTGGCTTAGAACTTCTACCATCATCTGATTGTTCTTTTCCTTTTCATGCATCTGATCGGATACCATGGAAATCAGCCTTCTCTGTTTTGCATACAGCTTGATCGTATTAAATACACGCTGGTATACAACCTTGCTGTCAAAAGGTCTGCTGATGTAATCGGATACTCCAAACTTGAACGCTTTCCGGATATAGTTCTCAGATTCCTCGCTGGATATCATAATTACCGGCACATCTTCAATCCAGTGATTCCGGTTCATATACATCAGAATTTCAAAACCGTCCATAATCGGCATCACGATATCAAGCAGTACCAGTGATATCTCTTTCCCGTATTGTTCTATTAGCGAAACGCATTCCTGTCCGTTCGTTGCTTCAATGATCTCAAAATCATCTTTCAGCATCTCACAGAGAATCGCACGGTTCATCTCTGAATCATCGACAACCAGAATCTGCTGTTTAATCTGGTTATGCTTCTCGTACTGCTCTCTTTCATCTTTCTGTGTAACCACTTTATTCTTCGTAGCCTTCGCCTGATACATCAGCTTGTCCGCTCTGTTCACGGCTTCCTCAATACTGTCTCCTTCCGTCAGCACACCACCGGCACTGATAGAAAGCCGCAAATTCAGGTATCCCGGAACATTTGCATTATAGATACGCTCCTGTATCAATTGCAGTTTCTGGCTAAAAACTTCTTCCGTAACTTCCGGCATCACAAGAAGGAATTCATCCCCGCCAAAACGGATCAGCTTATCCGTCTTACGGATATTTTTCCGGATAATATCTACAACCGTATAGAGTGCCATATCCCCTGCCTGATGTCCGTAGGTATCATTATGCAGTTTAAAATCATCTAGATCGATCAGTGCAACCCCGGCATTTTTCTTCTTGTTCTTCATCTCATCCTCATAATACCGCCGGTTGTATGCATCTGTCACTGCATCTCTGTATAACCTGTCATTGTAATGTACAAACATATCTATCAAACGCTCATGATTGATCTCTCCAATCGACCAGTCACCATCCAGGCAACGGATCAGCTCGAGTACATATGGCTTCTCATCTACTTCTATATAACGTGCGATCACCTGATAAATCTTGCCATTTACAATCTCCAGCTTTCCTTTTTCTTCTTTCGTGGTCGCTGCACGCATCGCTACACAGTTATCACAGGGTGTTTCCCGTTTCCAATAATGATAGCATCTCTGCCGCTCATTGATTTTTCTCCATTCTTCATCGATATCTGATATATTTCCAATCGGGAAAAGACGGATCTCCTGAAAGATCTTCCGAAAATGTCGGATTTCTTCTTCTAATTGTTCTTTTGTCATTCGTTCTTCCGCGTTCATGTCTTTTCCTCCAGACTTTTACTACGCAGTTTCCTGTTATTTTCATTTCTAATTATTTTACAATATTTACCAAAAAATAAAAAGAATTATCCCGATATATCTTAAAATTTTTTTCTGAAGCATAGGATACATCTGCATTACTGTAAAAAAGGACCACCAAAGCCTGTTTCCAGGAATGGTGATCCTTCATGAAATAATTATATAACTATCCTTTTATGTAATTTATTTTCTCGTCATCACGCGATTTTCTACCACTGCAGTCATCGGAACTTCCGCTGTCACTGATGCATTCTCAATTTCCACAGAATAGGTCTTGTGGATCAGACAGTTGATCGGATCTTCTGTCGTGATGACCAGTGCCAGACTATGTCCAGGCTCTACCGTATATCTTGTCGCATTCAGATAAATATGGTAATCATGGTATTCACCCTTTTTCAGTTCGATACTGTTCTGTGCTGTCTCCGGTTCATATCCTGCTTCCGGATTGCACAGATCTGCAAATGCCCGTGTGATCACACGGTATTTCTTATGTACAGTAGCAAACTCCGCTTCATTCCATGCCGGAACCTCTCCTCCGCTAATAATTCCGCCTTCTTTTACCATATTGACCGGAATTGTATTTCTCTGCGGATCTACAGACTGAATGCTGTCAAATTCTTCATCGCACACGTCACAAAGAAGAAGAGTAAGCTTCACATCATCCATACGTCCTGACATTTCATGCATTCCAAGCTTCATCGTCAGAGTATCTGCATCATTACTGTTTACCGGATTGAAATCTGCTTCTGCATCTCCATCTTTTAACGCTGCTCTTAATCTTACGCAAGTTGTTCCCTGTAATGTCACTGCCTCTTTAAACGGATCCGTCACATAACGCTGTGCCATATTGCTTGATCTCACACCCATCACATCATCGAAGTTCTCTGCACTGACACCCGCTGCTTCCCAGTCTGTATCGATTACAGTTGTTCCCTGTTCTTCGCATGTAAGAGTCATCTTATATGCTGTCTCCCAGGAATCTGCTGTCTCCCATTTTCTCTGGTCATAGTTCATCTGCACCAGGATTGCCGGTCTGTTCTCTGCACCATTTTCAACTCCGTATAAATAATGAGAAATCCATTCATTGATAATATCATCATAGAATTTACCATCTACAAGGATTCCATATCGTTTCGGCATAGTTGGTGTGATATGTGCACCCTGATGAAGGATTGCTTTTACATTTTTTCCTGCCTTCTGGAAAGATTTGTACATCATCTCATACTGCTTGGTAGACACGTTCTCGTCATTCAATCCCTGTACGATGAGTGCACTGCATTTGATCCGGTCTGCATGAAGGCGATAATTTCCCATACCCCAGAATTCCGGATTATAGTCAAATCCACCCTTGATCTGCTGAAGGCTCATCTCATGATGGAACGCTCCCATGTCATCTTGCTGCTTCTCGGTTAATGTCTCATCATTGTAACGGCTGGAACAAAAATAGGCAAGGAAGCTGTTCAGCATTTCTTTCGGCCAGTACCGCTGTGCGCCCTGCATGTTCTGCTGGCTGTACCAGTCCGCGATTCCTGCGATCGGTACGATTGTCTCCAGTCCTTCTACTCCTGTTGTTGCCACTGCAAACGGCATGGTTCCGGCGTAAGATCTTCCTGTCATGGCAACCTTTCCGTTGGACCAGTCTGCCTTTGTCTCAACCGTTCCTTCGCGGTCTGCATATCCGATACGGTCTCCATGCAGCCATTCTACAATTGCTTTGAAAGCGTCTCTTTCATAGTCTGAACCAACATAATTGAATCCGTCAGATCCTTTTGAACCAAATCCCGCACTTAAAACAACTGCAAATCCACGTACAAGATAATAATCAAAGGTGTCGATATTTTCAAAAACCATAATGTTATTATTTCCTTTATCCGGATAATACCAGTCTGCCGGATCTGCTTTTAAAGAAAGATCCATTGCACTGATACATCCCTGCGGAACATGCGCATCCACTTTTTTGTCAAGATCTGCAAAATTAACCGGATGATATTCTTTTTCTGCCACTTCTTTCATATGCGGATATCCATCTTCCTGGACTCCCGCCGCATATGGACGTGCTTCATATAAAGTTGCAGCCTTATAATTCCCCTCTACTGCACTTCTTGGTACCTGGACAACAGCTTTCACAAGATCTCTTTTTCCATCTCCGTCCACATCGTAATCCGTTTCCACATAAACACAATATCTTACGATACTGGATGTTGCCGGATCATACTTTTCTCCTGTCTTTCCATCTGTAAGTGGAAATACCGGCTGTGCAAGTCCGTTCTCAAATACTGGTACTTTGCTGTAATTCTTTTCGTTCATGGTAAACCTCCCAAACATTAAATAAATACTCGGATCTAATCACATATTATTTCCCCAATATTATTGTGATTTCATTTCTCCATTTCCTATTATAACGAGATGCAAGAAGAACTTCAATGAGATTTTTCGCATTATTTTATAGTTTACTATACCTGTTTTCTTTTCTCAATTCTATAGAAATAATCTTTTAAACATGCTATAGTAAATTTATATTTTACATAGATTTATCTGAAATTTAACAAACAAAAAGGGGATATTATGAAAAAGAACATAAAAAAGATATTAAAAGTTCTCGGAATCTTCCTGCTTATCATTCTGGTTGCGCTGATTGCATATCTGATCTATCTCTTTGCAAGCTATCACCGAATTCCGGATAATCAGGCTTTGAAGATCGAGAAAACTTCCGGTGGAACAGCCGCAGCTGACACACTGACAACCGAGAAAGAATATTCCGCTCTGACCTACAATGTTGGTTTCGGAGCCTACACGCCGGACTTCAGCTTCTTTATGGACGGTGGAAAATCTTCCTGGGCAAAAAGTAAGGAGAGTGTCGAAGCTGATATTCAGGGTGCCGGAGAGCTGGTTGCTTCCAAAGATCCGGATTTCGCACTGATCCAGGAAATTGATCTGAACTCTACAAGAAGCTACCATGTAGATGAATACTCGATTTTAAAGGATACGATTCCAAGTTACAATACGGTATTTGCACAGAATTACGATTCCGCATTCCTTTTTTATCCATTCACACAGCCGCATGGCCGTAGCCGTTCCGGACTTGCTCTTTTCTCCAAATATCCGGTTACGGATTCTCTGAGAAGAAGCTTTCCTATATCGACAAGCTTCAGCAAGTTCTTTGACCTTGACCGCTGTTACAGTATTTCCAGAGTCCCTGTAGATAACGGAAAGGAACTGGTTATCTTCCTGCTACACATGTCTGCTTACGGCAACAGTGATGCGATTCGCGAAGGACAGATCCGTATGCTGAGTGCAGATATGGAAAAGGAATACGAAGCCGGTAATTATGTACTATGCGGTGGTGATTTCAACCATGACCTGAAGGCATCCGAAAAAAATGCAGAAAATTGTGAGTCCTGGGCTTATCCATTCCCACGCGAAGAGCTTCCGGAACACTTTTCATTCTGCCTGGACAATCTTTCTGACAGTGAAAAGGATGCTCTCTGGGACAGTGCACGGAATGCAGATATGGAATATGTACCTGGTGTGACTTACACGGTAACGCTGGACGGATTTATTACTTCCGATAATATTGAATGCACAGAATATGAAAATGTAAATACCGGATATAGCTACTCGGATCATGATCCGGTGTATATGAAATTCAAATTATTAGATGAATAATATGTAAAAAGGCAGCTGATCTTTTCAGACCAGCTGCCTATGTTTTCGTCTATTTTCTTTCGTCCTACTCCAGATCAATCTTCTCCTGCAATACCACACAGCCTGCCATATCACCAATAACATTTACACAGGTTGCTCCCATATCGCAAAGCGTATTGATACTGATATAAACGCCCATAACACCTGCCGGAAGTCCTGCCATCGTAGCAAGTGCCGCAAAGGATGCGATCGCACCTCCCGGGATTCCCGGTGTACCGACTGACAGAAGCACATTTGCCAGAAGGATAATTATCATCATCGATACACTGACATTGACACCACATGCATTTGCAAAGAACATGATCATGAATGACATAACGATTGAAACGGCATCCATATTGACCGTTGCTCCAAGCGGAATTGCAATACTGGAAATCTGGTTGGAAACACCAAGTTCATTCTCCACACAACTCTTACTGATCGGAATGGTTGCCGAGCTTGAACAGGTTCCGAATGCATTCAGTGCTGCCGGATTTCGTCACCTGCTTTTCACTCTTTCTATATTTTCCGCACTGAATTTCCATCTCTAATCTTTACAGGAAACCGGTACGAATAATTTTTCTGCTGCCATTCCGGATCCTCCATCATCCGCAGAAGATGTTTTGCTGTGATACGTCCGAGCTGATACTTTGGATGCACCGCTGTCACCAGCTGGATACTGGTACTCGAATCCTGAAGCTCTGCATCATCAAAAGATACCAGCGAAATGTCCTCCGGCACATGCAGCCCCCTCTCTTCCAGAAACTCCATGTAATAATCTGCCACTTCATCATTGTAGACCATCATCGCTGTACAATCCTTCGTCCGTCTGTACATCCTAAGCAGTCCCTTTTTGCTCAGTTTCTCCTCCATATCCTTCGTCGAATACCAACGAATACAGTCATCATCAAATTTCACGCCGTAATCTGACAGGCACTGAACAAATCCTTTGTACCGCTCAATCCCCTGCCTGTCATCATACTTGAAGATTCCGCCAATCCTTCGGTGCCCGTTCTCGATCAGAATCCTGGTCAACTCGTAAGCTGATCTGGAATCCGACATTTCTACACTGTCAAATGGCATATTTTCATAATGATTGTGGATAAACAGTGTCGGAATATTTCTTCTTTTGATTTCTTTATAAAGACGAATGTTTGGATTTGGAAATGCCGATCTCGATCCTTCAATGATCAGACCACTGACATTTCCTTTGAGCAGACCTTCCAGATAAATCGCCTCATCATTCAGGCGGTTCTTCGTTACCGCAACCTCAATTCCATATCCTTTTTCTGTCAGCGAAGCTTCAATCCCATCGTATACCCGCGGAAACAGATAATCAGAATAATAGCTCAAAAGAAGACCTATTTGTGGTCTTTCTCCATTTACTCCACTGCTGTCATAAGAAACATAGGTTCCGCTTCCCCTCACACGGGTAATCAGACCTTCTTCCTCCAATTGCCGCAATGCAGTCCTTACCGTCTGCCTGGAATATCCAAACTTCTTCTGAAGGCTTGTCTCTGACGGAAATTTATCCATATTTTTAATCACACCACTGGTGATCAGTGTGTGTGCCCAATTATATAATTTTTGGTATTTAAGTCCTTCCTGTTCTGTCTTATGCATAAACTCTCCATTTCTGCCACATAGACCAAAAATCAGGATCCGCAATCTTATTTGGACTGCAAATCCTGACTTCCGATCTGTATACATCCGGAAAATTCTTCTCGTAAACGAGAGCTGTCAGTTCCCCAATATGTAAATTATTATTTGATTACCTGGATAGATTCTCTGTCTGCGAATACTGCCACGAAGATCAGGAATACAATACCCTGAATGAGCTGCATCATCTGTGTTGTGAATCCCATCATTGTCAGTCCACTGTTCAGTACGATGTACAGTAAAGATCCAACAACAATATTTTCAAAACGAACCTTTGCGCCACCGGAAATCGGCATACCACCTAATACCAGCGCGATCAGAATCTGTGTTTCCAGCTGGTTACCACCTGAAGATGTAACCGATCCGACTTTGATTACATTGATAAATGCCGCAAATCCTGTAATTGCACCTGCAAGTACATAGATGAGGAATTTCATCTTATCTGTACGGATACCAGAGAACATTGCTGCTTTTTCACCGGCTCCGATTGCTTTCAGATAAGTTCCGAACTTTGTATAACGGAATGCAATGAATCCAATAATCAAAATAACTACCGTACATGCAACCTTAAGTCCTGTACTGTCATAGTTGATCAGTTTTGCAGAACCTGCAACAGGTGCATTTGTTGTAAGGTATTTGATAAATCCACGGAATAAGAACATGGTACAAATTGTAACAATGAAGGATTTAATCTTACGGAATACATAGAAGTAACCATTCAGAGCTCCAATTGCCGCACCAGATGCAATGCCACCGATAATTGCGAGTGGAATGCTTTTCTGTGAAAGAATACATACAACGATGGATGAAATACCGAGGATAGATCCCTGAGAGAAATCCAAACCTCCCATTGTCATAATGAAGAAAACACCCATAGCTGCAATCATAGTTACATATACCTGTGAAAGTACCAGTGACATATTTCCCATCATACGGAAATCTGTCAGAACATTAAATAACAGGAAAATAACAACCAATCCTACGATTGGCAGGAGCGAACGAATTAAGGTCATCTTAGATGCCTTTTTCAGCTGCTGCTCTTTATCATTTGTTTTTGCACTTACTTGACTTCCCATAGCTGCCTCCTTATACCATCATAGAAATAAGACCATTTTCATCGAGGTTCTTATCTCTATCCAGCTGACCACTGATTTTTCCATCTTTCATAATTATGATACGGTCGCACATACCGATCAGCTCCATCAGCTCTTCTGAAATCATGATAATGGATTTTCCATTTTTTCTCATCTGATTCATTAACTGGTAGATATCCTGTTTAACTTTGATATCAATACCACGTGTCGGGCTGTCCAGTACAACGATGTCAGAATCTTTTCCGATCCATCTTGCAAGAACGACTTTCTGTTTGTTACCACCTGAAAGATTTGATACAAACTGGTTTACATCTACCATCTTTACAGACATCTGTTTTGCATATTTGTCTGCAAATTCTTTACGCTTCTTGTCACTTAAGAGATGTGACTTTCCTGCCAGTTCATCCAGTGATGGGAGGCAGATATTGTCTCCGATACTCTGATTCAGAACAACAGATTCATTATCACGGTCTTTTGATGTGTACGCAATGCTGTGTTTGATCGCAGTCGGAATATCATTAATTTGTGTTCCATCTGCCAGTGTTACGCTACCTGTACGGTCATAAGATGCACCGAAAATAGCTTTTCCGATTTCATGCATACCAGATTCTGAAAGTCCACCGAATCCAAGGATTTCACCTTTATGAAGATCAAATGTTACATCTTCGATCAATCCAGGAACAGTAACATTCTTTACTGATAATACAACTTCGTCAGATACTTTTTCACCATAATCTGCACGATAATAATCACCTGTTACTTCTCGTCCTACCATCAGTTTCTTCAGATCATCTTCTGTTACATCTTTACTCTTAACAGTATCAATGTAAACACCATCCCGAAGGATTGTGATTGTATCCGACTTATCAAGGATTTCCGGAAGGTCATGTGAAATGAAAATAACTGTATTTCCACTCTTTCTGATTCTTTCCATATGTTTGTAAAGCTCTTCACGTCCTTCCTGTGAAAGAGCAGTTGTTGTCTCATCGATAACAACGATCTTCGGATCAAAATAGGTAGCCTTTACGATCTCGACCAGCTTACGGTCTTCGAAGTTGTAATTGTCGATCATGTCAGCTGCTTTAATTCTGTCAAAGCCATATTGCTTTAAAAGCTCTGTTGCTTTTTTGTTCATGGCATTTGTATTTTTAATTCCAAAATGTACGAACTGATCTTCATGTCCGAGGAAAATATTCTCTGCAACTGTAAGTCCTGACAGAGTTCCAAGTTCCTGTACGATGATAGATACACCTTCGTTGTTTGCTTCTACCTGGTTCTTCGGATGAATTTCTTTTCCGTCCAGAATGAACTGTCCGCTTCCAATGCTGTAGATACCTGTCAGCATGTTGGTCAGAGTGGATTTACCAGAACCGTTTTCTCCGATCAGCGCGTGAACCTCTCCTTTGTTTACATTGAAGGATACATTCTGAACTGCTTTTGTAATACCGAAGTTTTTACAAAGATTTTTTACCTGTAATCTTACTTCACTCATTGCTGTCTTCCTCCCTTCATTACTTGACGATTTCGCCCTTAGTAGCCTTTGTTGTCACAGTAATGATAATAAGCAGTGCAAGTCCTGTGATAACATCCTGGATTGCAGTCGGTGCTCCGAGAGCAATGAAACCGAAGAAAATGATGTTGATTACGAACTCACCGATGATGATTGCCGGAAGTGGCATTCCGTATTTCTTAAATGCAAGGCCAAAGAAACATCCCATAGTCGGAACGAAGTTTCGGCTCATAGATGCCATTCCGGTAACAGCTACCATAGAAGAACCATAACTGATTGTCAAGATCGCCATAACCCCAAGGAATGCACCACTTAAGATAAATGCAAGTACTTTATATTTATTTACATCAATACCCATATTCTTTGCAACGAACTCATCACTTCCGATTGCATAGGTATAAGTTCCGATTTTAGTGTAGTTTAAGAATATGTAAGCTACTGCACAAGCCGCTAATGCAAGGATGATATCCCATGGCATCTGACCAAATGCACGAATGTTTGCCGGAAGTGTCTGCTCAACACCGCCTGCAATATAGTTTGCGATTGACTCATAAATAAGAGCCAGACCGGTTGTTACGATCATTGATGGAATACGAAGCTTTACATAGAAGATACCGTTCAATACTCCAACGATTGCGCCTGTAAGAACGCATCCAATAATAAGTCCAAAATAGCCCATGTTAAATCTGGTTGCAAATACACATCCAACGATTGCGGAAAGCATGATGTTTGCACCAATTGAGAAATCGAACATTCCCATTACCATTACAAAATAGAAACCAACTGCACCTACGGTAGCAATCAGGCTCGCCTGAAAGTAATTGAGCATATTGGAAAAGGAACCGAAGTTATGTGGTGTCAAGATTTTAAAGATCAGCCAGGAAAGTACGACCAGACCGATTAAGATCAGATATCCCATCACTTTCCCTGAAAGTTTTTTACTAGTGCCCATATTATCTACCTCTTCATAATTGTCATTTCTGATTTAGAAAAGGTGGCATCGCCTTTGCGACGTCACCCTTTCTGAGTTAATAGTCGTTATTATTTGTCTATCCTAGTTACCTGCACGTGATGCTGCATCTTCAATAGATACCTTAGCAGCTGTTGCCTTTAAGTCTTCCATGCTGAGTTTAGACATATCAACCAGTTCTTCATCTGTGTATGGAAGCTGGTCTACGAAATATTTCTCATATGCTTTGTAGTCATCTGGTGATGATACATACAGATATGGGAATGGAACATCTTCGAATTTACCACCGAAGTCTTTGTAGTTTCCTTTGATTGCATTGTAAACCATCATGAAGGAAATCAGCGGATCACAGTAATGTCCGCCAGATTCACCAGCCATAGATCCATTTTCAAGTCTTTCTCCAAGGTCTGGGAGGAAGTCTGTAGAAACGATATCAATATCACTTGTCTTGCCTGCACGTTCAACTGCTGCGATTGCTCCCTGAAGTGGATCTCCACCACCACCAGCTGGGATCAGTGCATCAAGATCTGGATCTGCTGCCATTAAAGCTTCTGCTGCTTTTGATCCACCTTCTGAAGTTGTACCTGCATACTGTGGTTCAGAAAGAGTTGCCTTATCGTTCGGGTTTTCTTTATTCCATTTTTCAACGCCTGCTTTGTAACCTTCCCATCTTCCAAGCCATGTAGCATCTCCCTGCTCCCAGCCAATAAGACCGATGTTACGATCTCCTTTTTCAAGAAGGATGTTTACAAGTTCTTCACCGTTTGCCGGTTCATCTTCATGTACAGCTCCGATGTAGTAATCAGAATCTTTAGCTGCCTGATAAATATCTGCGCTGTTCTTTTCACTGATTACACGGAAGAACTGTGCAAGATAAACTTTGTTGTCATTACATGTCTTGATAGCAGATGTCATTTCTGTATCAGATGAGTTACAGATGATGATTCCCTGGCATCCTGCTGCTGCAAGCTGTTCTACAGATGCTGTAACTTTTTCAGAAACATGTCCCTGGTCAACATACTGTACTTCGACATCAAGAGCTTTTGCTGCTTCATCAAGGATTTTCTTACACTGTGATCCAAGTACGTCTGTTGAAGACCAAATAGAAACACCAATTTTGATCTTGCCTGATTTTGAAGCACTCTTGTCAGAAGATCCACTTCCACTACCACCACATGCTGCAAGTCCAACTACCATTGTAGCTGCCATTGTAGCTGCTGTTACTTTTTTGAAAACTTTTTTCATATCTTCTCCTCCATCTCCGTTTTCTTGATGATTTGATTATATTATTTGACTATGGTTTTTTCAAGAAAATACAAGAAAGTTTTCTTCCAAAGTTGTATTGTAACCATATGTTTCACCCATCAAAAACTAGTATTTTTTATCTGTTTTGTGCATTATGCCATTATTCGAACCGATTTTTTTCGATAAAAACCAGTTTTTTGTGTGTTATGTGTAAAATTTTTATGAACTGACAATACAACTTTGGTTTATACATTACTTGTATTGTAAATGTATACAATCCACACAGTTGTATACCTGTTATCTTCTTTTATATTATGCAAAAGCAGTTCTTATTCTTTTATGTAAAGCTACACCTTCTATGCATTATCCACAACTCCCTCATCCTTCACCTGCAAAATTTACGCTTCATCCTTCACCTGCAAAATCAGCGCTTGACATAAGTCCGATTTCAGACTATACTCTTGTAAGTATGATTTCGGACTTACTTTGTATAATCGAAAATTCATTCATCTATATAATTGTATAAATGGAGGAAATTATGGATTCTACTATACTGATCAGCAAATATTTAAAAGAATACAATTGCTTATATAAAGAAGCAAATGAAATTTACCACGAAGCTGCCCGCAGACTGCATCTGTCTGACAGCGCTTTTGAGATTTTCTATGCACTTTTTGATATGGGTGATAACTGTCTGCAGCGTGATATCTGCAAGGCTTCCTGCCTGCCAAAGCAGACGATCAATTCATCCATCCGGAAACTGCAGGCCGACGGATATCTCACTCTTTCTCCCGGAAAAGGACGGAGTATGCATATCCATCTTACAGATTCCGGCAAGAAACTTATTCAGGAAAAGCTGCTTCCTCTCATCCAGATTGAAAATGATACTTTAGCTTCTTTCAGCCCCGAAGAATGTGAACAGCTTCTGCGCCTGAATGCTAAATATAATCATGCCTTACGTTCTAGGCTTTCTAAACTTGAGGAGGATCTATAAACTATGAAAATTCAATTATCCGAACATTTTACTTATAAAAAACTTCTGCAATTTGTTTTTCCATCTATTATAATGATGATTTTCACATCCATTTACAGTGTGGTTGACGGACTCTTTGTATCCAACTTTGTTGGAAAAAGCGCTTTTGCAGCGGTGAATCTGATCATGCCCTTCCTGATGGGCATCAGCGCTCTCGGCTTCATGATCGGAACCGGTGGTAGTGCCATTGTTGCAAAGACGCTTGGTGAAGGAAAGATCGAAAATGCCAATGAGTATTTTTCCATGCTCGTCTATATCACTGCTATCGGAGGAATCATTATCGCAATCCTGAGTATGTTCCTTGTAAAACCGGTTGCCATTTTATTCGGTGCAAGCGGTACTCTTCTTGACAACTGCATTTTATATGGACGTATTCTTTGCATTTCGCTGCCTGCTTTTATGCTGCAGAATGTATTTCAGAGCTTTTTTGTAACTGCCGAAAAGCCACATCTGGGACTTCGCGTGATCGTGATCGCCGGCGTGACAAATATGGTTCTCGACTTTTTATTTGTAGCTGTACTCCACCTTGGGCTTCCCGGTGCCGGGTTTGCGACTGTATGCGGAGAGTTTATCGGAGGACTTTTCCCGTTATTCTACTTTGGACGGAAAAATTCCAGCTTATTAAAGCTTGGAAAAACACATTTTCATGGCAGAATCTTATTAAAGACCTGTACCAATGGCTCGTCCGAGCTTATGACCAATCTTTCCAGCTCTGTTGTAAATGCTCTTTATAATATGCAGCTCATGAAATTTGCCGGTGAAGACGGCGTTGCAGCTTACGGAACGATCATGTATGTCAATTTTATCTTTGTTTCGATCTTCTTTGGTTATGCGATTGGAAGTGCCCCGATCGTCAGCTATCACTACGGTGCCAACAATCAGAATGAACTAAAGAATCTTTTTCACAAGAGTATCAGGCTGATTGGAACCTGGGCTGTTTCCTTATTTATCATCGCGCAGCTCATTGCAACACCACTCGCCACATTGTTTGTCGGTTATGACCAGGGGCTTTTTGAACTGACACGCAGTGGCTTCCGTCTGTACAGCTTTGCGTTCCTGATCAACGGGTTCAATATTTATGGCTCTGCATTTTTTACCGCATTGAACAACGGTCTGCTCTCTGCGCTGATCTCGTTTCTCAGAACACTGGTCTTCCAGATGGCAGTGGTTCTGCTACTTCCACTGCTTCTCGGGATCAACGGAGTCTGGTGCTCGGTTGCAATTGCTGAACTTTTAACTTTATGCGTTACCGGAACTTTTATCGTCCTGAAACGTAATACTTATCATTATTTGTAAACTACTCGGCAACTAAGTTACCAGAGCATCTGAATTTTGGCGGGATACCGCCTTTTTTCAGGGTGCCGTTGCTAGAATCAAACTTTTTGAACCAAAAATAATATTTGTTATTGAACCAAATCATTCGAAGTGCTATAATCAATTTAAGTTTTGAACTTCACTATTTTATTTTTAAATTGAACTTTTTTAGTTTGAAAGGAGATTTTCAAATGACAACTTTCTCAGATAGACTTAAAGAGGCGATGTATGCACAGAACCTGAAACAGATTGATCTGGTTCATATCGCCGCAGAAAATAATGTAAAATTAGGTAAAAGCCATGTAAGCCAGTACGTGAGCGGAAAAACTGTTCCGAGAAATGATATCCTCCATTTTCTGGCAGATACGCTTCACGTAGATGCCGATTGGCTGCTCGGTGACAGTCAGGAAAACTTTACTGCTCGGGAAAACAACTCCGTTGCCCCAAAAGCTCCGTCTACCACTAAGACTTCTGGTTCTGTCGGAACTTCAAACTCTTCAAAAAGGGGAACTACACCGATGAAAAAGACAATAACCGACAAAAATGATAATGCAGGAAGTTCTGCCATGCATATATTCAAAAAATCATCCAAACTCGATAATGTATTATACGATGTCCGTGGACCGGTTGTTGAAGAAGCTGCCCGTATGGAAGAACGCGGTACCCACGTACTGAAGCTCAATATCGGTAATCCGGCTCCGTTCGGCTTCCGTACACCGGACGAAGTCATCTATGATATGAGTCAGCAGCTTTCCGACTGTGAAGGATACTCTCCTTCTCAGGGACTTTTCTCTGCACGGAAGGCAATCATGCAGTACTCCCAGATCAAAAAGTTGCCGAATGTCACAATCAATGATATTTATACCGGAAATGGTGTCAGCGAACTGATCAACCTGTGTATGTCAGCTCTTCTTGACAACGGAGATGAAATCCTGATTCCGTCACCAGACTATCCTCTGTGGACTGCCTGTGCCACACTTGCCGGCGGCAAAGCCGTTCATTATATCTGCGATGAACAGTCTGACTGGTATCCGGACATCGAAGATATGCGCCGTAAGATCACAGACCGTACCAAAGCTCTTGTAATCATCAATCCGAACAACCCGACCGGAGCACTTTATCCGAAAGAGGTTCTGCAGAAGATTGTTGATCTCGCAAGGGAACATCACCTGATCATTTTCTCAGATGAAATTTATGACCGCCTTGTTATGGACGGAAAAGAACATATTTCCATTGCTTCACTGGCACCGGATCTGTTCTGCGTCACCTTCAGCGGTCTTTCCAAATCCCATATGATCGCCGGATTCCGTATTGGCTGGATGGTTCTCAGCGGAAATAAAGCAATCGCAAAAGATTATATCGAAGGAATCAAGATGCTTTCCAATATGCGTCTCTGCTCCAATGTTCCGGCACAGTCTGTCGTTCAGACCGCTCTCTGGGGCAATCAGAGCGTCAACGACTACCTCGTTCCGGGCGGACGTATTTACGAACAGCGCGAATATATTTACAAGGCACTGACTGACATTCCGGGAATCACTGCCATTAAACCGCAGGCTGCATTTTATATGTTCCCGAAGATCGATGTGAAGAAGTTCAACATTATAAATGATGAAAAGTTTGCACTGGATCTGTTGCAGGATAAGAAAATCCTGATCGTACAGGGAAGTGGATTTAACTGGAAACAGCCGGATCATTTCCGGGTAGTATATCTGCCACGAATTGAAGTTCTGAAAGAAGCTGTGGGAAAAATTTCTGATTTCCTGAGTTATTATAGACAGGGGTAGAATGATAAGCACCGCCGGAAAAGAAAAACAGGGTACGGGTTCCGTTGCACTGGGCATTCCGATGAGCTCCCGAAACCGTCAATTGTGTCAGCAATGGCTTCCACAATTGACTGGATCTCATCTCTATAGTGCAAAGTCACCCGTACCCTATGTTTCTTTTCCGGCTCCTTCTGCAATTTTACTGCATCTATAAATATTAACAGAAATAGAATCTTTTGACCTTGGTATCATCATTTACATTTTCATATTTTAATTTTCTTATGAAAGCAATGCTCTCACTGCTTCTCCATCAAACACAACTTCTTTTACATGATTAACCTCAATCTGATACAGTGCATTTGCCGCAATATGTTCGGCTGCCTGCTCCAGATCACGGATTCCTGATGTATTGGAATAAAGTTCAATTATCACATCAAGACCTTCATCTGTCACCGTACACTCGTCCCGACGAAGGCTCATTCTCTTCAGGATCTTCGGAAGTGCAAATCTGGAGAAGATGATCTTCTTCTCTTCCGGTGTATAATCCGGGATATCGATAACTGCAAAACGGGACATGATCGGTGCACTGATCTGATCTTTTTCATTGGCAGTTGCAATCGGATATACGCCAACTGTCGGAACGTTACACTCAATATAGTTATCCGTAAATCCAAGGTTATCAAGGAGTGTCAAAAGTACATCCGCCGGATTCCCATTTCCTTTTCCGGATGCTGCTTTGTCCAGCTCATTGATGATAAATACCAGGTTGGATTCTCCTGCTGCCGCAAATGCTTCCATAATAATTCCCGGTTTCGCATTGGCGTATACACGGGAACTTCCTGTAAGCTGTTCCGGATCGTTAATGGAACTCATATCCAGAGTTGTCCACGGAAGCTTCAGGATACGTGCAATTGCATAAGCGATCTGCGATTTACCGGTTCCGGCTGGTCCGATCAGAAGGATTCCATACGCTGGAAGAGTGTGCGTTCTGTTGATCTGGATGATCGTCTCTATGATTCTCTGTTTGACACGTTCCATTCCGTAAAGTTCTTCATCCAGGATTCTTCTTGCCTCATCTGGATCAATGGATTCAAAATAATTGCTCTTCCACTGAATATTCATCATGATTGAAAGAGCTCTCTGCGCATGTCTTCTTTCTTCCGGTGACACTTCATGTGATCTTGCAACAGCAAGGTTTCTTCTTGCCCACAGACGGATATTGTCCGGAAGGGTTCTTCCTGCACAGTTCATAAAATCGGTGATACTCTGCAGGCTTGTCAGCTTCATGCTGTCGCCGTCTTCTTCCATTTCCTCATCCACTGCTTCTTCTGTCGGTGCACTGCTTGCGAAAAGACGCTCGATCATGAACTGCAGGAAACCATCTTCAGCTGAAAGCTTGGTTGCCCCACCGAATGCGATCTCCCGGATCTTGTATACTGCATAGCCGTCTGCACGGTTTTCACCGGAAAGACGGACATTGATGTGATTCTCGCCCAGCCATTTGATCAGGCTTACAAATCTCGCATCGATCTGGAGAATGTCCGCACTTACAGTTCCATCTTCCTCGTCAAATTCAAAGGATGTCTTCTTAATCGGGTTGGTGAAAACACCACAGGAATGATGCTTCCATTTCCGGTTGCTGTTATCCAGAACCAGCATCGGTTTCTCCGCTGTCGCTTCTGTCTCATTCGAGCGGAATGTTGTATAAGTACATTCCTGAGCCTTTTTTTCATCTGGTGTGTGTTTAAAATCAAAAACTGGCATGATTTTTACTCCTTTTTCCTTTTATATTTGCTCTTTTCAAATTGTATATTTTTGCACATTTTATGAATAGTCTGTACCTATCTTAACACACTTGCTGCATATCTGAAAGTCAAAACCATTTCTTCATAGTATTTTTATTCATTTAGATTTTTACTTTCCTTCTGCTCCAGTCCTGCAAAAAACAGCTCATAAAAATCATCTTCTCCTTCCAGTTTCGGTGAATTTTCCCCACCTCCATTGGTGCTCCGCTTCATCTCAGCATAAAATTCTTCTCCGGCACAGATCAGTCAATCTTAAGTTCCACTCTACTTCCGCCTGCTTTTTCCTTTGTCACCACAATCTGTTTCTCAATCCTTGCTTT
This sequence comes from Coprococcus sp. AM11-30B, assembly GCF_027674365.1. Lineage (NCBI taxonomy): Bacteria > Bacillati > Bacillota > Clostridia > Lachnospirales > Lachnospiraceae > Coprococcus > Coprococcus sp. AM11-30B. The sequence continues at coordinate 89,473 of NZ_JAQDVB010000017.1, forward strand.
TAATTCCTGTACATGGGAAATGATTCCCACCAGACGGTTGCCTTCCGTAAGACCATTCAGTGCTTTCATCGCCTGTTCCAGTGACTCTTCATCCAGTGAACCAAATCCTTCATCGACAAACATGGTATCCAGCTGGATTCCGCCTGCCGATGCCTGGATCTCATCAGAAAGTCCGAGTGCCAGCGAAAGAGAAGCTTTAAAGGATTCCCCGCCAGAAAGTGTCTTCACGCTTCGCTCAGAACCATTATAATGATCGATCACATTCAGTTCCAGACCACTCTGACTCTTTCGGTCATCTGTATCAGTCTGGCGTTTCAGCTCATATTGTCCTCCACTCATCACCATAAACCGCGTATTTGCACGGGCAATGATCCGGTCAAAATAATTGGTCTGGATGTAGGTTTCAAATTTGATCTTTTCTTTGGAACCGCCTTTGATTTTTCCGTTTACCGTATCGGAAATCTCACGCACCTGTGTCCAGTTCCGCTCAAGCTCCAGAAGTTTCGCACTCTGCTTGTCAATCGCATTCCTGATTTTCAGATTGTTCTCATAACGGATCCTGATCTCTTCCATCTGTTTTTGAAGCTCTTTTTTCGCACCTGATACTTCCTGTCGTGCCTGCACAAGCTCTTCCATATCGGTTTCTTTATTACCTGCAATCTGCTTCTCCAGCGTTTTCTTCTTCGTCTTTGCCGCTTCTACCGACTGACTGCAGTCCTGGAATGCCTTCTGGGCAGCATTCAGATTCTTATCGATCTCTTTTTTCTGCTTATCCAGCTCTTTGATCTTCTGTTCTGCTTCTGCTTTCTCCGGAAATTCCAGTTTGCCACGCACCTTCACAGCCTGCTCTTCTGCATTTGCTTTATCTCTCTCAGACACAAGGAGCTGATCCTTTCGCTCCTGTTCTTCCTCCTGAAGCTTTTTCTGCATCTGCTCCAGTTCCGGGATCTCAGCTTCCAGCTTCTGCTTTTCTGCCACTGCTTCTTTAGCTACTTCCAGCTTTTTCTGTAATTCCTTTTCTGACTTTTCGAGGGCATCCATCTGTTGACCGATCAACGCCAGCGATTTTTCAATCTCTTCTTCCTGTATGCTGCTGTCAAAGCTTTTCACACTCTTTTGGATTTCTTCTTCCAGCACTTTTAACTGGACCAGCTTTTCATTTGCCTGAAAGCTTGCATCATTCGTCTTTTTCTCCACATTGGCAGTCTCTTTCCGGTATCTTTCAAGCTCTTCTTTCTCCGGTGCACCCTCTGTCATCTGTGCCGGACATGGATGTTGGACCGATCCGCACACCGGACACGGCTCTCCCGTTTTCAGAACCTTTGCAAGAATCCCCGCCTGCTCATCCAGAAATGCCCTCTCCATCCAGGCAAGCTGTGTCTTTCGCTCTGTACATTCCTCCTGCATGACAAGGTATGCCTTCTGCGCCTCTTCCACACTTTTCTTCTGTCTTTGGTATCTTTTATATTGAATAAGAATGTCTTCTGCCGCTTCTTTTCTTACTGAAACCTCTTTCTGTTCTGCTGTAACTTTCAGAACTTTTATTTCCGCATCCTTCAGCTGTTCCAGTAAATTCCTTTTCTGTTCCAGCTGTACCTGCATCTGCGCTTTCTTTTCCTGATATCGGCTTTCCCGGTCCTTTAATATCTCAATCTGTTTCTCAAGCTCTTTAATCTGCTTCTGAAGTTTTTTCAATTCGTCATACTCTGCAAGCTTTTCCTGCCTCTTTCCGATCTCTTCTGCTAACCGCTCTCTTTCCGGCACTTTTTCCTGTTCTTTCTTCAGTGCCATTTCCAGTTCTTCCAGCGTTGGTGTCTTCTCTGCTATCGTCTGCTCCGCTTTTTCCAGTTCCTTTTTTGCACGGATCACTGCCTCTGCCTTTCCGATTCTCTGGTTCAGCTCTTCCAGACCTTTCTCGATCTTTGTTAAATTCTTCTTCTTTTCTTTCATCGAATCTGCATCCTGATTTATCAGAGTTTCCAAAAGTTCCAGAACCTTGTCCGCATGAACCACCGCTTTGCTCTCACGGATCTTTTTCACATCCGCCGCAAGCACGTCATCCTCATCACAGCTGATATCCTTCATGTACTGCAAAATGCTTTTGCTGACATCCTCATACTGTTCCTGCAGTCTGCCGCTTGCATTTTTCATTTTCTCCTGAAATGCAAGATACGGTCTGGTATGAAAAATTTCCCGGAAAATTTTGCTTCGCTCCTCAGTTTTTGAAAACAGAAGCTTCATAAAATCTCCCTGCGCCAGCATTGCGATCTGAGTAAATTGTCCGCGGTCGAGCCCGATCAGTTCTGTCACTGCTTTTGTGACCTCTTTTGCCCTTGTGACCGGAAGCCTGTCATCTGGAAATTCCAGTACCGCATCCGCTCTTTGCAGCGTCATGCCCTCGCCCCTGTCCTTTGGACGCATGTACTCCGGATTTCTCCGGATATGATAAATCTGCCCCTGATACAGGAAATCCAGTTCTACAAAGGTCGGCGTCTTCGAATCCGCATATTTACTGCGCAGCATCCCCGGCTCTCTTTCATTTCCGCTTGCCTCACCATAAAGTGCAAATGCGATTGCATCAAAAATCGTGGTCTTTCCGGCACCGGTATCACCAGTTATCAGATAAAGCCCCCGCTCTCCAAGTTCATCCAGAAGGATCTCTGTCTCTTTTGCATACGGTCCGAATGCAGAAATCGTAAGTTTTATCGGTCTCATCTCTCATCCGTTACTGAAAACTTATAAAAAGTTACAAACTTCTATGTTTCATTCCTACTTCAACG
>NZ_JAQDVB010000018.1:0-88431 GCF_027674365.1 Coprococcus sp. AM11-30B
AAGCCGCACGTACGGATCTGTGAGGGGCTAAGATTGAGAGGTCTTAGTCTACTCGACTGGAGAATTGAAAAAACGGAATTTACCTATTAAGACATATAAACTGTTGACAATAAAGCTCCTATATAGTATGTTTTAATAAACTACTATATAGGAGCTTTTGTATGGAAATGAATGGAGGATTTCTTGTTACCAAAATAAAACAGCTTGGAGACCGGATTTTCGAGAAGATTCTCAGTGAAAAGAATATTGATGCGTTTAATGGAGCCCAAGGGCGTATTCTTTATGTGCTGTGGCAGAAGGATGGTATTTCAATCAGGTCACTCTCGACTAAATGCGGATTAGCGATAACATCTCTTACTACGATGCTGGAAAGAATGGAAAATCAAGGGCTGATAAGCCGTGTTCAGTCTGAAACGGACAAAAGGAAAACACTCCTGTTTCTGACTGAGAAAGCACATGCCTTAAAGGGCGAGTACGATTCTGTATCTGATGAGATGGGCAGTATTTACTACAAAGGTTTTTCAGAGGAAGAAATTACCCGGTTTGAGGAATGTCTCGACCGCATCAGAAAGAATCTTGAGGAGTGGCAGAAGTCATGAGTATTTGTATCAAAGATCAGATTCAGAACATGAATATCGTCATTGGCTGCACAGTGGGGTGTACATATTGCTATGCCCGCAACAACGTGAAACGCTGGCATGTGATTGATGACTTCGCTGACCCTGAATTCTTTCCGGGTAAGCTCAAGATGATGGAAAAGAAACGTCCGCAGAACTTTCTTCTTACCGGCATGAGCGATCTCTCCGGATGGAAGCTGGAATGGGCATGGTCTCTGACGGACCAGGCACATAAGCTCGGCATTCCGGTGTTTATGAAGGAAGACCTTGTCCCTATCATAGGGGATGAAAATATGATTCAGGAAATGCCGGAAGAATTTAATAAAGTGTTAGAGGTACAGAAATCATGGCAGAAGTAATAAATGGAATCCTCATTCGTGAGGTGGAAACAAAGAACATCATGACTAAGTCTAGTCTGCCGGTAGGCGGTTACTCGGTCAATCCCTATGTGGGCTGTACACATGCCTGCAAGTATTGCTATGCTTCTTTTATGAAGCGCTTTACCGGGCACAAGGAGGAATGGGGTACTTTCCTTGATGTGAAGCATTGGCCGGAAATTAAAAATCCGAAGAAATATGCCGGACAGCGGGTGGTCATCGGTTCTGTGACAGATGGCTACAATCCACAGGAGGAGCAATTCGGGAATACCAGAAAACTTCTGGAACAGCTGATCGGCAGTGACGCAGATATTCTGATCTGCACAAAGTCGGATCTTGTGGTACGGGATATTGATCTGCTGAAGAAGCTTGGACATGTAACCGTTTCATGGTCGATTAACACACTAGATGAAAATTTCAAGAACGATATGGATTCTGCTTCGAGCATTGAGCACCGTATCTCTGCTATGAAGCAGGTATATGAAGCAGGTATCCGTACAGTCTGTTTCGTATCCCCGGTATTCCCCGGTATCACGGATTTTGAAGCAATCTTTGAGCGGGTAAAGGATCAGTGCGATCTGTTCTGGCTCGAAAATCTCAATCTTCGAGGCGGTTTCAAAAAGACAATTATGGATTATATCGCCGGAAAATATCCTGATCTTGTACCACTTTACGACGAGATCTATAACAAGCATAACCGCAGCTACTTTGAAGCACTTGAAGTAAAAGCTGAGAAAATGGCTAAGAAGTATGATTGTGCCTTTGTGGATAATGAAATGCCTTATGGCAGAGTCCCGCAGGGACATCCGGTGATCGTAGATTATTTCTATCATGAGGAAATCCGTGGGACAGAGAATACCGGAAAAAGAAATCGCTAACTTCAAGTTGTATATTTCATCAAAAGTTGCATATTTAAATAAACAAGGGGAGATGATAAAATGAAAGCTCATGAATATTGGTTCAGTCACTATGGTGTCAGGAGAAATCCGGGCATCTTTTTTATGTTTTTTTGCACTTCAAAAAATAATTTCTAAAATCATGTCCGATTTTGTCTCTCCCAATACAGAGTATATGCAGCTTTTTCTTTTCATTCTTCGGCGAGTTTTTCTTTGAGATTTTCTTCACGCTTATCGTCGAATACAACGGCTGCATTATTCAAAAATTCTTTCTTCCATACTGATTTTAGTATATCAGATTCATTATAATCCGTCCGAAAAAGTGTCTAAATTTATGAGACCATTATAGGAGAGTAAAGATAAAAAAAGGTGGTTTATTAGTCTGATAATCGGTATAATAATGATTACAGGGGTTGTTTTGGATATTTGCAATATGAGCATGACATAGATGTGTATGGTTCAGCTATGATCAGTCGGTTCCGAATGCATTATATATGACTGTGTATGCATCAAAGTGGCAGACGAAAAAAGGAACACAGCTAATGATACACAATACTATTATGATGTGAAAAACGAAAAAGTACTCATGATTTTTGACGGTATGGTTGATGGTGAAGATAATCCAGAGCTTATTGAAAAAATCGAAAATGCAATTCAAAATTATTTTTGGAGTGGAGCAGGTATGATAGAAGTAAGAAAATATTTGACATAGTTATCCTGCTCTCGGCATCATAAATATGGATACAAAATCAAGTGTACAGAATTTGTGGGGAGATACGCATGAAATTTCAGGAGGAACAATGAAAAGTAAAAAGATTGGGATGCAGGCACTAAAAATTGCGATAGGAAGCAGTCTGGCGATTTACATAGCCAATCTGTGTGGACTGAAGTATTCACTGGCTGCAGGAAGTGTTGCACTTCTTACAATGGTGACTACAAAGTGGAAAACTGTCAAATTATCGGTAGCGAGGGTTGTAACATTTATAATTTCAGTACTTATGGCACTTATTATATTCTCAGCAGTAAAATCAGAATGGATGGCATATGGTATTTATGTGTTTTTTGTGGTTATTATCGCAGAGATGCTTGGATGGGGAGCAACGATTTCCGTAAATGCACTGATCGGAATGCATTTTCTGGAAGTCAGAGATTTTGAATTTGATTTTATTGCAAATGAATTTATGCTGGTATTGATCGGAATTACGATGGCACTGGTCCTGAACTTGTTTTATGATTATGGAAGTCAGCGCAAGGCGTTGGTCGAAAATATGCGATATACGGAAGAGCGTCTGCAGATGATACTTGGAGAGATTTCGGCATATCTGGCGAATAAGGAAATGCAGAGAAATGTATGGGATGATATCTGTGCGTTGGAAAAAGAGGTTCAGGGCTTTATCCAGGATGCCTATGAATATCAGGATAATACGTTTCACTCACATCCGGGATACTATATCGATTATTTTGAAATGCGTATGAAGCAGTGCAACGTGATCCATAACTTACATTATGAGATGAAGAAAATCAGGCATATGCCAGATGAGGCAATGATCATTTCGAGTTATGTGTTTGATATGCTGGTATGTGTGAAGGAACATACAGTTCCGACAGCTCAGTTGGATGAACTACATGAACTTTTTGCGATTATCAGAAAAAATCCACTTCCAAAGACCAGAGAGGAATTTGAGAGCCGTGCGATGCTGTACCATATCCTGATGGATCTGGAAGAATTCCTTGTATTTAAAAGAAGGTTTGTGGATGGACTGGATGATAAAAAGCGAAAATTATACTGGGATAATTAAGCTCTCATTTGTCAAAAAGAATGTGTTATGGCACATTCTTTTTGACACTTTCAGATCATCAAATTCCTGATAATAAAAAATCAGGAACCGGATGGGATACGGATAATAAGTTTTTCACCGTCTTTTGTAACAGAAGTAAGAACCGGGATATGCTTTTTGCGAAGCTGATGCACGACCGGGTAAAGAGAAAACATATCTCCATCGACATAGACAGCTTCCGGTTTCGTTTTCAGCATATCTTTTACCAGATCTTTGATATATTTTTTCCACTCTGTTTTTTCCATTTCTACCTCAGCATAAATTCCATTGATATCTAAAGCAGGGAGATCAGGCAGAGGTTTGTGGATAATTTTTACATGCGTGAGTTCTGGCAGCTTCATTAAAAGTGTGTTTGTAGAAGTGTCGGAACTGAGATTTACAAGGGTAATCTCGTCAGTAAAGGTATCCAGACTGATCTGACATGCTTTTCGTGCATCTTCTAAAGTAGCTGTAGTCATTAAAAAGCCGCCCTTGTGACAGAAAGAAGCACTCGAAAGACCGGTTTCTTTCTGGAGTTCTTCATTTTCCAGACCGAGCCATTCAGATGGAAAACTGCATTTATAATTCAGGGAATATTCTTTTTTCTGAGGCTGGATACAGTAACCACCGCGGTTGGATGGAAAAATAACGAAAGCGATATCTGTTTCGGAAAGACGTTTCTGGCATGGAATGAATTCAGGAAGGACCAGAATACGGGAATCAGCTTCAGGATTTTGTACTTCGAGAATTTCTTCGATCCGCTTGTCAGCACGTTCATTTCCAAGGTAACGGGCAAATTTATTGTCAAGGATCATTCCGGCAACACTGACTGCACGGAAAAAGGCTTCATCGGTTCCGCCATCTTCGTCCCAGGAAGGATTGAAGCTTCCAATCAGTGAAGCCAGTTCATTTTTTTCACCGGTATTATCATTATTATCCAGTGGCTGGACAAAAGCTTCGTCAAACTTAGCAGCAAGCTCTTCCCCCAGGATTTCGGTACCAAGTTCTTCCCAGAGAAGGCCGAATGCCGCGTAAGGGATGCCATTTTCACGGATGCGGCTGTCTTTCTGGTGATGGTCATATCTGCCGCGCCCAATGTCGAATATGATGCCGTCAAAGTCTTCGGGTACTTTATTACCACGAAGGATTGTAATTTCCGGATTTAAATATAATAACAATGCAGAGGAAAATACATCATCTGCGTGGAATTTTCCACTATGTGTAAATGCAGAAGCATCTTTTAGGCGGATCTTTTTTAATAATTCATTCATCTTAATCTCTCCAAATAAAAATAGTTTTGCTAATGTAATAATGTATAAGCAGAAAAGGAAAATGTCAAGTGTGGAAAATAGTAGAATTCCGGGCTGTTTCGCAGAGAGGATGGGGAGTTTTGTCAGGATGTGATAATAATCCGGATCATAATGTGCCATCACGCTATGAAAAGATTTATGGATTTTTAGAACTCCCGGATACGCCGGAGGAAAAAGTGGGTTCTCTCCGGCATCCGGGGGAAAAGTCACATGGATATGCAGCTGAGGTGATCGTAAGCTATCTGGAAGAACAGCTTATCTGTCAAAAATAGATTCCAGGATTCTGACAAAGTGTTCCAGCCCTTCCTGATCTTCTTCATCAAAACGGGCGAGAACAGGGCTGTCGATATCCAGAACGCCAACGATTTCATTTCCTTTATGAAGCGGAATCACGATCTCGGAATTAGAGGCGCTGTCGCAGGCGATATGTCCCGGGAACTGGTGGACATCCTTTACCAGCATAACCTGATCGTTTGCCACAGCGGTTCCGCAGACACCTTTACCGATTTCAATTTCAATACAGGCAGGTTTGCCCTGGAAAGGACCAAGGACGAGCCTGCCTTCTCTCATCAGATAAAAACCAACCCAGTTGATGTTCAGAAGCGCATCACCGAGAAGGGCCGATGCATTTGCCAGATTTGAGATCTGGTGAGGGATTCCGTCAATCAGACCGCGGAGGCGGATTGAAAGCAGGGAATACAGTGGCTTTTTATCAACTGGCCATTCAAAATTCGAAGTATTCATAAAAAATCTCCTTAAATATTTCCGTTTAACACATCTTCCAATGTAATCTCGTAGAAGAAATCATGTACCATTCCATCAAATTTCTTCCACAGAGGGAGTGTAATGCACTGTTCTTCACGGCTGCAGACCTCGGCACCTGGAACCAGGCAGGCGACTGTAGCAAGATTGCCTTCCGCAAGTTCAAGAATCTCGCCGATAGTGTATTCAGAAGGTTCCCTGGTAAGCTGGTATCCGCCCCCTTTGCCACGGCGTCCTTTTAAGAGTTTCTTCTTTACAAGAATTTTCAGGACAATTTCCAGGTATTTTTCGGAAATTTCCTGGCGGATTGCGATCTCGTTAAGCGGAACATATTCTTCGTCCTTATGCTGGGCGAGATCAATCATCACGCGGAGTGCGTAACGTCCTTTTGTAGAAATCATAATTAGTTTTCCCCCATTTTTTTATATGTACAATAGCAGCACCAGAGAGTTTATGAACCCTGGTGCCTTTTTACCTATTATACCGTAGGGTTATATGTGTTTCAAGGAAAAAACAAAAAAATAAAATAACCTATTGACTTAGTAGGTAATAGATGGTATTATACCAACTAAATTGATAGGAAATAAAGGTTATACAAAATAACAAGTACTGATAAATATGAACGGAGGAAGAAATAATGGAAGAATTTGATTATGAAGTAGTAAATGGAAGAAAGATCCGTGTACGTCCGCAGGAAGTTGTATCGGAGATAGATGAGAATGGATATTTTGTCCGCCAGCCAAATCATTTTACAGAAGGATTTGGAGAAGGCAAAAATCCGGTAGAAAAAGGCAGATACCATCTGGTATGGGCAAAGCTTTGCCACTGGTCTAACAGAGCTTCGATCGTAAGAGAACTTCTTGGACTGGAAGATGCAATCAGTGTCAACATGGTTGATCATGCAAAGCATGAGAAGAATCTTGGATGGGAATTCGTATACGACAAAGATCATATCGATCCGGTCCTTGGAATCCAGTTCTTAAGTGAAGCTTATTACAAAGCAGATGATGATTACACAGGAAGAACAACGGTAACGGCTTTGATCGATACAAAGACAGGAAAAGTTGTAAATAACGATTACACCTGGCTTACCAATTATTTTGAAGTAGATTTTAAACCGTTCCACAAAAAAGGAGCACCGGATCTTTATCCGGAAGAACTCAGAAAAGATATCGATGAGATGAATGACTGGCTCTTTGATAACATTAATAATGGAGTTTATAAAGCAACCTTTGCAAGATCAAAGGAAGCTTACTGGGATGCCTATAATTCTTTTTATGCAGCAATGGATATTCTGGAAAAACGTCTGGAAAATCAGAGATTTCTCTTTGGAGATTATGTGACAGACAGTGATGTGAGACTGTATGTGACGCTGGCGAGACTGGATATTCGTTACACCTGGCAGCTTGGACATACCAAACACCGCCTGATCGATTATCCGAATCTGTGGGGATATGCAAGAGACCTGTATCAGATTCCGGCATTCAGAAATAACACCTACTTTAAGGATTTCGCAAATCCAAACAACAAGAAGGTCGGCGCATTATTTTTTGAATCTTTCAATGCAAGATTTCTGGATGAGATTAATTTTGATGCATACTGGGGTGCACCGCATGACCGTGCACATTTAAGCAGCGATCCGGGCAATAAATTTAAGGCAGAAGAACAGTAGGAGGAACGAATTATGGCAGATTTTGAATATGTAGATGTAAATGGAAGACAGATCAGAGTAAGACCGAGAGAAACCGCACAGGAAATTGATGAATATGGAAATTTCCATCGTCAGCCCAACCGCTTCACGGAAGGTTTTGGAGAAGGGAAAAATCCAGTAGAAAAAGACAGATATATTCTTTTCTGGGCAAAAGGATGCAACTGGTCCAATCGGGCAGCGATCGCAAGAGAGCTTCTCGGACTTGAGGATGCAGTGAAAGTTGAGATCGTAGACTGGACAGACCGGGAAGAGAATCTTGGATGGGAATTTGTAAATTCCCCGGATCATATCAATCCGGAAACGGGCGCACAGTTCTTAAGTGAGCTTTACTACAATGCGGATGAAGAATACACAGGACGTACAACCGTTCCGGCATTTGTAGATTATAAGACAAAGAAAGTGGTAAATAATGATTACCACTGGCTTACAAATCATCTGGAAACAGCGTTCAGACCATTCCACAAAAAGGGAGCGCCGGATCTTTACCCGGAAGAATTAAGACCGGAGATCGATAAGCTGAACAAATGGCTCTTTGAAAATGTAAACAACGCTGTTTATCGAGCGCAGTTCGCTGAATCCTTACAGGCATTTGCCGATGGATATGAGACATTTTTCGCAGGGCTTGATGCAATGGAGGAAAGACTTGCAGACAAGAGATTCTTATTCGGAGATTATGTGACAGACAGTGATATCCGTCTTTATACAACCATCGCAAGACTGGATGTGTCTTATTCAAGAAATATCGGACCTTGCAAACACCGTCTGGTAGATTACCCGAATCTGTGGGGATATGCAAGAGATCTGTATCAGATCCCGGCATTCAGACATAACACATATTTTAAGGATTTTGCGGCATCTGTCGATCTGAATGAAGCAGATGAAGAGTATTGGGAAAATACATACTATGATATCGTGGTGCAGGAAACAGACTGGGATACTATCTGGAAGACACCGACAGGAAGAGAATCACTCAGTAAAGATCCGGCACACAAATTTAAAGCAGAAAAATAACAGACGAAAGACGAGGAAAAATATTATGAAAAAGTTGGCAAGCATTTTAGCAGTTACACTGGCAGCAGGAGTCCTGGCTACAGGATGCGGATCTTCTTCAGGAAGCGCTTCAAAGGACAGCTCTTCAGACAGTGGAAAGACAGTAATCAAAGCAGCAACCGGAGCAAACGCAAAACCATATGTCTATGTAGGCGATGATGGCAAGCCGGCAGGATACGATGTGGATGTACTGAATGCAGTTTTTGATAAACTTCCGGATTATGAACTGGAATATGAAGTGACTGATTTTGGATCTGTACTTTCCGGACTGAACAGTGGAAATTATCAGATCGGAGTTAACAACTTCTCTTACAACGAAGACCGTGGAGCAAGTTATCTTTACTCTTATCCATATGACAAGATTAGCTATGTATTCGTAACAAAGAAAGGTGGAAAAGAGATCAAATCATTTGAAGATGCAGCAGGACTTTCTTTTGAAGGTGGTACAGGAATCAGCGTATCCAATGCAGTAGAAGCATGGAATGAAAAGAATCCGGATAAAGCGATCAATATTACTTACTCGGATGCAGATACATCTGTATTTTTACAGCATGTAGCAGACGGATCGCAGGATTTTACGATCATCGATCTGGCAATGTACAACTCTTACATGGAAGAATTTAACTATGATGTGCAGAAAAATGATATTCCGGAAGATGAAGCAAAAATGATTGCAGAAAACTCTTATGCATATTATATTTTCCCACAGGATCAGAAAGATTTAAGAGAACAGGTAGACAAAGCACTGAAGGAGCTGAAGGAAGACGGAACCCTGACTGAGATCAGTAAAAAATGGTATGGTCAGGATGCCGCACCGGAGGATGATAAGTTCGAGGAGACGATTAACTAATGGGTAAATTATTTGATGGAAAACTGGTATTTACACAGATACCGCTACTTTTAAAATATCTTCCGGTCACAATGGAACTGGCTGTCACGGCAATGATCGCCAGTCTCATCCTGGGACTGCTCCTTGCACTTGTGAAGATTAAAAAGGTACCGGTACTGAAACAGCTGGTAAGTATCTATATCTCGGTCATCCGCGGAACGCCGATCCTGGTTCAGTTATATGTGACCTATTTCGGTATTCCGATGCTCCTGAAATATATCAACTTTAAATGTGGAACCAACTACAATGTCAATGGAGTCGCACCAATCGTATATGCATTCGTTGCTCTGGCACTCAATGAATCTGCATTTAACGCAGAGATCATCCGTGCCTCCCTTGAATCAGTAGATAAAGGACAGGTTGAGGCAGCAAGCGCTTTAGGAATGAATTATTTCCAGGCATTGATAAGGATCATCCTTCCAGAGGCAATCGTGGTAGCACTCCCATCCCTTGGAAATGCATTTATCGGACTGATCAAAGGAACTTCTCTTGCATTTGTCTGTTCCGTAGTGGAGATGACCGCAGAAGGAAAGATTCTTGCGGGAAGAAATTACCGTTACTTTGAAGTGTATATCTCACTGGCAATTATTTACTGGGTAATTACTTTCGTACTTGAGAGAGTGATCAGCTATCTTGAGAAAAAGCTCCGGGTACCGGAAGATGCACCGGCACTTTTAGATATCAGAGATACAGAGGTGGAATAAGGTATGATCGAAATCAAAAATATATCAAAAACATTTAAAAATAATAAGGTTCTTGATGGGATCGACCTTACCATCAATCAGGGAGATGTCGTAGCGATCATCGGACCTTCTGGAACAGGAAAATCCACATTTTTAAGATGTGTGGACAGACTGGAAAAACCGGAAACCGGAACCATAACGATTGACGGTGAGACACAGGATCTTGCACATATTCATGGCAAAGATTTGACAGAGCTTCGGAAAAAGACCGGCATGGTTTTTCAGAATTTCAATCTTTTTTCAAAGAAGACAGCACTTCAGAATGTAATGGAGGGGCTGATCGTGGTAAAGAAGATGAAAAAAGAGGAAGCAGAAAGGATTGCGAGAGAGCAGCTTAAAAATGTAGGTCTTCTGGATCACGCAAACCATTATCCGAGACATATGTCAGGTGGTCAGCAGCAGAGGGTTGCAATCGCAAGAGCACTTGCGATGGAGCCAAAGCTTTTGCTTCTGGATGAGCCGACATCTGCACTGGATCCGGAGCTTGTCGGAGAAGTTCTGGATACGATCAAAAAAGCGGCAAATGAAGGATATACAATGCTTCTGGTGTCCCATGAGATGAGCTTTGTACGAAACGTTGCAACCAGAGTGATCTTCCTGGACGGAGGAAAGATCCTGGAAGACGGAACGCCGAGAGAAGTGTTTGGAAATCCAAAGAACGAACGTGTCAAAGAGTTCTTTACAAAGATCAACCGGATGGAAGAACCGGATTATTCAATTTAAGAGAAAAAACAAAATCGGCTGAGGAATCAGTCGATTTTTTCCAACAGAATAAAAGAAGGGAGCGAAAGCAATGAGTATCAGACTGGTGACAGACAAGGAAAATGTAGATTATCAGGCAGTGGCAGATATTTTAGACCATTTTGGACTGAGTCATTTTGATGCCGCTACAGAAGAAAAAATATTTAAGAACAGCTATGCGACGGCATTTATTTACGATGGAGACCAGGTAGTTGGCTGTGCGAGGGCAATTTCCGATGGCGTGTGTCAGGCTGCAATCTACAATGTGGCACTTCTGGAAGGATACCAGGGGCAGCAGCTGGGACGAAAGCTCATTGATTCGCTTCTGGAACAGGTAAAGGGATGTAATGTTATTTTGTATACACATCCGAAGACGGTATCCATGTATGAAAAAATGGGATTCCGCAGACAGAAGACGGGCATGGCGATTTACAATGGAAATGCAGAAAGTCTGAAGTGGATGGAAGATACCGGATTTCTTCTGGAAGAAGGCTATCGTTTTGGTGACAACTATTATGAGAGAAGGCTTGCAAACCAGAGATACTTATTTGGTGACAGACTGACTGAATCTGATGTGCGTCTTTATGTGACACTGGTACGATTTGACTGTGCATATTATCCGGTATTTCGTCTGAATAAAAAGCTTCTCCGCGATTATCCGAATCTGTGGGCATATGCAAGAGATTTGTATCAGACACCGGGATTTGGCGACACAACGAATTTTGCGGCGATCAAGAAGCATTATCATATCGATTGCTGCCCGTCCAATGAATTTGCAATCGTGCCAAATGGACCGGATGAATCCTTATGGCTGACACCACACGGAAGAGAAAAATTATCCGGAAAATAAAGAAAGCGGGGAATGAATGATGAAAGCAGTCAGAGTGACAGAAGAATGGCAGAGAGCCGGCGTACACTATGTGCGGACACAGGCAATGTGCCTGGGATTTAAGATCCCGCTTGAGGGAGAATTTTCAGATGACACACCGGAAGATGAATATATTCTGGTGATGGACGGAATTTATCCGGTATCCACCTGCAGGCTGCATTATCTGGATGAACATACCGGAAAAATTGAGCGCGTGGCAACACTGGAATCCTATAGGGGAAGACATTACGGACAGGCAGGGATCATTGAGGCGGAAAACTGGATGCGCGAAAAAGGTGTGACAAAAATCTATATCAATTCCAGAAAAGCGGCACTTGGATTCTATGAAAAGCTCGGCTATACCGCAGATTTTTCACAGGTAAGCGGCTCCGGAGAGTTTGAATGTGTGATGACGGAGAAAGAACTTGCGTAAATTTATGAAAAGAAAACTGGATTTTGGCAGAAAGATATTGTACAGTAAATAGCAACATTGATTTATAGAAACAGGAGAGATAGACAAGAATGAAGTACGGAATTGATACACGATGTCAGCATCTGGCTGACGATAATAAGGATGAAATATATGGGGCGATCAGTTATCCAATCTATCAGTCTGCAACATTTGCAAGAGACAGAGTAGGCGGAGGAAGTGGTTATGACTATTCCAGATTACAGAATCCGACGAGAGAACATCTTGAGAAGATCGTAGCATCGCTGGAAGAAGGGATCGATGCACTGGCATTTTCGACAGGAATGGCAGCAATCACAGCTCTGATGGAGATTTTCAAACCGGGCGATCACATCATCATTGATGAGGATCTTTATGGAGGAAGCGTCCGTCTGTTCCACAGCATCAATGTGAAAAATGGACTGACATTTACCAGCGTGGATTTAAGCAGTGTGGATGTAGAGGATTATATTCAGGATAACACAAAAGCAATTTATGCAGAGACACCGACCAATCCGATGATGCGTGTATCCGATCTGGAAGAACTTTCAAAGAAAGCAAAAAAACATGAACTTCTTCTGATCGTGGACAATACCTTTTTATCACCATATTTCCAGAATCCGCTGAAGCTTGGTGCTGACATTGTTGTGCATAGCGGGACAAAATATCTGGGTGGACATAATGACACACTTGCAGGTTTTCTGATAACAAACCGCGAGGACATTCAGGAACAGCTTCGTTTTATCATCAAGACGACAGGAGCAACCCTTGCACCGATGGACAGCTGGCTGATCCTCAGAGGGATCAAGACGCTTGGAGTCCGTATGGAGAGGGCACAGGAAAATGCACTGAAGATCGCACATTTTCTGGAGAAGCAGGAGTATGTGACAAGGGTGCTTTATCCGGGGCTTGAATCACATCCGGGTTACGAACTGATGAAAAAGCAGGCAAGAGGATTTGGTTCGATCCTGACCTTTGAAGTAGATTCCAAAGAGAGAGCATATCACATTCTGGAAAATGTAAAACTGATCCAGTTTGCGGAAAGCCTAGGAGGAACTGAGACTCTGATCACTTATCCGATCACCCAGACGCATGCGGATCTTTCCAAAGAAGAGCTTGACCGGAACGGAATTACAGACAGGATTCTGAGATTGTCTGTTGGAATTGAGGGAGCAGAGGATCTGATCGCAGATCTGGAAGCTGTATTAAAATAAATCAAATAGAATTGTGTATAAAGCGGAAGATATCTGTGACCGAAGGTGTATTAGCGGACAGATAGCCGGCAGATGGAATATGACCGTGCAGATAAGGAAGTGGCAGAAATGAGTAAAATAAAGGTAAATGAACAGCGGGCAGTCGATGAATTTCAGGAACTGACTGCGATCGATGCACCAAGCTTTGGGGAGCGTCAGATGGCAGACCGGCTGATCGTGAAATTAAAAGAACTTGGTTTTGAAGTAGAGGAAGACAATGCCGGAGAACATTTCGGAGGAAATGCCGGAAACTTATATGCATATCTTCCGGGAGATCTTCCGGGAGATCCGGTCCTTTTGTCCGGCCATATGGATACGGTTGAGCCGTCCAAAGGCAAGAAAGGGATCATCGGAGAAGACGGTGTGATCCGTTCCGCAGGAAAAGCAGTTCTTGGAGCTGATGATGTGGCAGGACTTGTGGAGATTCTGGAAGGAATCCGCAGTGTAAAAGAAGCGGGAGTACCACACCGGGATATCGAGATTCTTTTTGCAATTGCAGAAGAGCTTTATATCAAGGGCAGCAGCGTATTTGATTTTTCAAAGGTTCGTGCAAAAGAAGCCTATGTACTGGATATCAGCGGACCGGTTGGAAGCGCGGCATATAAAGCACCGTCTCTGATTTCTTATCAGGTGGTAGTAACCGGGAAGGCATCCCACGCCGGATTTGATCCGGAGCACGGCGTTCATGCGATCGCTATTGCATCCGAAGCGATCACGCAGATCAGTCAGGGACATGTGGATGAAGAGACAACCTGCAATATCGGATTGATCGAAGGTGGGAGCGGAACGAACATTGTTCCGGAAAAATGTATTGTAAAGGGAGAAATCCGGAGCTATTCTCATGAAAAAGCGACTCATTGTGTAGAAGAAGTGGGAAATACCTTCAAAAAGGTGGCTGAAAAACATGGAGCTGAATCAGAACTTACCTGCGAAGTTCATCTGATCGCTTATGAGACAGCAAAAGACAGTGTGCCGGTAAAACGGTTTGAAAGAGTAAGCAAAAAGCTGGGACTTGCAGGAAATCTTGTAGAGACATTTGGCGGAAGTGACAACAACAGCTTTGCGAAGAACGGGATTCCTGGACTGGTGCTGTCAAATGGAATGTACCAGGCACATTCGGTAAATGAATATACGACAATCAAAGATCTTGTGACAGGAGCAGAACTGATCGCCGGGCTGATCACCGATGAGCAGTAGTGGATGTTATTATACAGAAAAGACGCCAAAAGCGTCTTTTTTATATTGATAGAAGAAAAACAGATAAAACATATTGAAATTAAATGTTTTTAAAATAATTCCCTATTAACCTATTGACAAAGTAGGTAAAAGTGGATATAATGCAACTATCAAATTTGAAAGATCACTATAGAGATCACGATACATCAGACAGTAGAAAAGAGAGGTAGAAAAATATGAGCGATTATAAATTTGAAACACTTCAGCTTCACGTAGGACAGGAAGAACCAGATCCGGCATCTGATGCCAGAGCAGTACCGATTTACCAGACAACATCTTATGTATTTAAGAACTCTGCACATGCAGCAGCAAGATTCGGACTCGCAGATGCAGGTAACATTTACGGACGTCTGACAAACTCTACACAGGACGTATTTGAAAAGAGAATCGCAGCACTTGAAGGTGGTGTGGCAGCTCTTGCAACAGCATCCGGAGCAGCTGCAATTACATATACCATCGAAGCACTTGCAGCAGATGGCGGACATATCGTAGCGCAGAAGACAATCTACGGTGGAAGCTTCAACCTTCTTGAACACACACTGACACATTACGGAATCACAACTACATTTGTAGATGCACATAACTTGAAAGAAGTAGAAGATGCAATTCAGGATAACACAAGAGCCATCTATCTTGAAACTCTTGGTAATCCGAACAGTGATATCCCGGATATCGATGCAATCGCTGAAATTGCACACAAGCATGGACTTCCGCTTGTAATCGACAACACATTCGGAACACCATATTTGATCCGTCCGATCGAACACGGAGCAGACATTGTTGTACATTCTGCTACCAAATTCATCGGTGGACACGGAACAACTCTTGGTGGAATCATCGTAGATTCCGGTAAATTTGACTGGAAAGCAAGTGGAAAATACCCGGCAATCGCAGATGCAAACCCAAGCTACCACGGAGTATCTTTCGTAGATGCAGCAGGTCCGGCAGCATTTGTAACTTACATCCGTGCAATCCTTCTTCGTGATATGGGAGCAACAATTTCTCCATTTAACGCATTCCTTCTGCTGCAGGGAACAGAGACACTGTCACTTAGAATTGACCGTCATGTAGAAAATACAAAGAAAGTAGTAGAATACCTCTCTAATCATCCAATGGTAGAGCATGTGAACCATCCGTCACTGCCGAATCATCCGGATCATGCACTTTATGAAAAATATTTCCCGAATGGTGGAGCATCTATTTTCACATTCGAGATCAAAGGCGGACAGGAAGAAGCTCACAAGTTCATCGATAACCTGAAGATCTTTTCACTGCTTGCAAATGTTGCGGATGTTAAGAGCCTTGTTATCCATCCGGCAACAACAACACATTCTCAGCTGACAGAAGAAGAACTGCTTGATCAGGGAATCAAACCGAACACAATCCGTCTTTCTATCGGTACAGAACATATCGATGATATCATCGCAGATCTTGAAGGTGGATTTGCAGCGGTTCAGGGCAAATAAATATTATACATACAGGAATTTTGGACGGAGGTTTTTCGAAACCTTCGTCTTTTTCGATGTGCACAGAAAATTTTAAGGAGAAAACACTATGACAAAGGCACAGATCAGAAAAAATGCTTTTCTGAAATCCATTCCGATCATGTGCAGCTACATTTTCGTAAGCATTGCATATGGGATTATGATGGAAAATGCCGGATTTAGCTGGTACTATTCACTGTTTGTCAGTCTTGCATTTCCGAAAGGAATTGCGGCAGTCAGGAGTGTTGAAAATGCTGTGCGATAAGCGGAAATCCGGTATTTTCGGATGGATCTCCCTTTGACCAGATGAACAGATTATGCTATGATATGTACCGATACACGCGTATTTTTTATTTGACAACAATCCAGATGGAACTTTCTGTTCAATAAAGAGGATTATGTGTCAGGATACATTCTTTTTACAAGGAGAAAATCAATGAGTATAGATATTACGATCGAGGAAATGGAAACGCTTCCTGCAGAGTCCTACGAGCTTTTTGATATCCGTGGCGAGATTGAGCGCGCCCATGGAATCCTGCCGAATTCAGTGGCAAGCTCAGCAGATGCACTGATGGAGAATCCGCCGGAAGATAAGGAAAAGAAGATCATTATCTGCTGCAGCAGAGGACAGATCAGCAGGGATATCGCAGAAGAACTGCAGGATCAGGGATATGAAGCATACAGCCTGAAGGGCGGTTATGTAGGATGGCTGATGGCAGATATGAAGAAAAAGGAAGCAGATGATGTCTGTGAACATGTGGAGCTTAGTATCCGCAAGAAGTTCAAAAAGAAGATCTGGTCCAAATTTACAAAAGCTGTCAGAGAATATGAACTGGTCAAAGAAGGTGACCGGATCGCAGTATGCATTTCCGGTGGAAAAGATTCAATGCTGATGGCAAAGCTTTTCCAGGAATTAAAGCGTCACAACAAATTTAACTTTGAAGTAAAGTTCCTGGTGATGGATCCGGGATACAGTCCGGAGAACCGGAAGGTCATTGAAGAAAATGCAAGGAAGATGAAGATTCCGATCCAGATCTTTGAATCCAATATTTTTGAATCGGTATTTGAGATCGAAAAATCACCGTGTTATATCTGTGCAAGGATGAGACGTGGATATCTTTATAATTTTGCACAGCAGATGGGCTGCAACAAAATCGCACTGGGACATCATTATGATGATGTGATCGAGACGATCCTGATGGGAATGCTCTACAGTGCACAGGTGCAGACTATGATGCCGAAGCTTCACAGTACAAATTTTGAAGGGATGGAACTGATCCGCCCGATGTATCTGATCCGTGAGGATGACATCAAGGCATGGAGAGATTACAATGATCTGCATTTTATCCAGTGTGCATGTAAGTTTACCGATACCTGTACAACCTGCAACAATGAAGAAAATCAGTCAAAGCGTATGGAAATCAAAAAACTGATTGCAGAGCTTAAGAAGACGAACCCGTTTGTGGAGGGCAATATTTTCAAGAGTGTGGAAAATGTCAATCTGGATACGGTTGTCGGTTACAAGGCAAAAGGTGTAAGACACAATTTCCTGGATACTTACGATGATTAAAAATGACTGGATGTGCCGGGGCATATCTGAGATATAAAGAAGAATGAAATTCCCGCCGGACAGGTACAGGATCTGCCCGGCGGGAATTTTGAGATTAAATGACAGGAATATTGACCTGTACCAGAATTCCTGACGTTGATCAGGATAAAACGGTTTCCTGCTGGTTCTTGATATCGTGGTAAATAACAAAACGTCCACGTCCGTTGTGCTTAGCTGTGTACAGAGCATGATCAGCAAGGCGGTATAACTGGCTGAAAGATTCAGCATCCGTTGGAGCAACAGCACAGCCGATACTGCAGGAAAGTTTCCGGCCATTTAGTTCCGGGATATCTACATTTTGAAGATTTGTATAGAGCTTTTGCAAATGCAGATGGATACTGTAATCCAGACGTACATTTTTCATCAGGATCATAAATTCGTCACCACCGACACGACCGATGATATCGGTTGTCCGAAACTGTTCTTTCAGAAATCCGGCAAATATTTTCAGTACCTGGTCACCGGTTGCATGTCCATAAGTATCATTGATCTGCTTGAAATAATCCATGTCGATCATCATTAAAGCCTGTAAATCTTCAAAATCTTTTTCGCGCAGCCATTCGGAAATCGTGTGTTCTGCATAAACTTTGTTCAGAAGTCCGGTCAGAGCATCTGTATGCGCCTGGCGAAGAAGCGAAGTCTGATTCTTCTGGTTGATCTTCCAGAGTGCGAAGATCAGAAGCAGCACAATGCAGATAAAAAAGGCGAACAGAATGATTTCAAAGTTGTTGATAAAAGCAAAGTGCTGACGGGCTTCGACAGCAGGAACGATATAGCAGAGCATCCAGTCGTTGTACTTTAGTGGCTGGTAGGAAATATAGCGTGCATGTGATAAATCTGCTGTAATCTTGCGGCAGTTTGCGTGTCCTTGCTTAAAATCTTCCTGAAGGGTAGCGCCATCTTCCGAGGTCTGAAATACCCAGTCAGAGGAAGAAGTAAAAAAGTTCTCCCGGATTTCGTTGTGAGTAGATTCAATGGAAATAATGTTGCCGTCCGAGTCTGTGATAAATGAGTAGCCGGAACCGGAATACAGATCCTCAAAGAGCATGGTAGTCAGTTTCGCGACATCGATGGAACCTCCAAAAACACCGATAATATTCTGATCTTTGTCATAAACAGGAACTGTGAGGACAACGAGGGTTTCGTTGTCTACGCTACTTGACAGAGGAGAACTAAGGACGCGTCTGCCTTCCAATGTCTTTTGAAAATAGTCCCGTGAACTTGCATCGGTATTCTTTCCATCGCTGGAGTGTCCGATACCGTCTGTAGAAAAAAGCATAAGCCGGTGAAAGGAGCTGGAAGAAGCCAGTTCAGCAAGAAGCTGAAGATTATCGCTACTGAACAGATCGGAAGTTGTTCCGAAGTATGCAGCAGGACTCTCCAGGAATTCATATTCTTTTTCCAGAACCAGTTCCAGGTGATCCTTTTGCTGCAGTGTGTTTTTTTGGATAACGTTCTGTACACTTTTATCAACGCTCTGTTGTACAAACCAGAAAAAAATCAGAAGTGTGAACGTCATTACAATCAGGAACGAAATGACAGCCGTTCCATATTGCATCAGTTCATGACGTGATATTTTTTTCATGTAAGACCCCCCTTATTTTGTACGTTAACAGATGAATTATCATTTTTTTAATTATAGCATGGATTTAACGAAATGTCATTTGAGAAATGTACAAAATGTATAAAACTTAAATAAAAAAAGGAATGAATAATGTAAGATATTAACAAATACATTACATTATTCATTCCAATTCTATTTTGCGAGTCTGTAAATGGCGTCCAGATAAATCTTCATCCAGATATCAAGCTTGTCAAGTTCCAGATATTCATTGGTCTGGTGCATCAGATCCGGCTGATCCGGTAAAAGTGCTCCGAAAGCAACACAGTTATCCAGTGCGCGAGCATATGAGCAGGCTCCGTCAACCAGAGGCATAGCAGATGAATCGCCAACAACGGTACGGTAGGATTCCAACAATGCTTGTACAAGGAAAGAATCTTTTGGGATATGAATCGATTCTGTGGCATTTGGATTTTCAAAACGGAATCCGGAGCCGCTTAAATGCTTCTGGATAAGCTCCTGTACCTGCATGCAGCGGTAAGTGACAGGAACACGATTGTCAATAGAAAAGATGACTTTATAATCCTGTACTTCGACCTTTCCTACATTAAAACTTAATTTACCGGAAATTTCATCGGAAAGATCAATTCCCAGTCCTTTGCCGGTCAGATCAAAACCGATGTACTTCATATAGAAGGCAGCGATTCTGGAAAGCTCATTTTGAAGTGGTAATTCAGAAACAGCTTTCATAAGTCCGCTGATCGCATTGATTCCGGTAGAAGGATGGGCGGCATGTGCGGCAACACCTTCTGCAGTCAGGCGAAGAGACGAGTCCATTCTGTCCAGTCGGAAATGGCAATTCGTCTGTGTCTCCCAGGAGAGAAGACTCTTACGGATCACAGCTTCCATTTCTTCGGGAAGCAGAACAGATGCGTGATCTGCAACTGCATTAAAAGCGTTTCCGCCGGATAGAACAAGCTCTTCCGTGATATCTGTTACAAGTTGATATTGGAAGACACCCTTCTCGGCATAAATAAGTGGAAATACAGCATCCGGTGTAAAAGACATCTGTGGAGCAGGGATTTCCTTTTGATTGAAATAATAATCCATGCATTTCCAGTCGGTTTCTTCATTGGCGCCAACGATGAAGCGAATTCTCTTTTGCAGAGGAAGTCCCATTGCTTTCAGAATCTTTACTGCGTGCAGGCAGGCGAGAAGAGGACCTTTGTCGTCAAGAACACCGCGCCCGTAAAGCTTTCCGTCTATGATTTCCGGTTTGAAAGGATCACAGATCCAGTTTCCGCTGCAGGGAACGACATCTACATGCCCAAGGATTCCCAGAATTTCATCCTGTTCTCCATAATCGGCATGTCCTGCGTAGTTGTCAAAATTTTCAACTGTAAGTCCCATTGAATTTGCTATTTCAAGAAAACAATCGAGAGCCTTTGCAGGACCTGCACCGAAAGGCATTCCTGCCTCCGGTGCTGCTTCCACACTGTTGATCGATACCAGTTTTATGATATCCTGGATCAGACTTTCCCGATCCGCTTTTATTTGTTTTTCAAAATCCATAACTGGCTTCCTCCTGTCTGGATAAGGTATTTATACATATAATTGAATGATTAGCATGATCGCACTGAATACGGTTGTCATACCCATAAGAGGCATGATAAATTTCAGCCATTTGTCATAGGTAACATCAACCATTGCAAGGGATGCAAGGATCAGTCCGGTCGGTGTGATGAAGGAAATCAGTCCAAGACCGTATGCGTATGCTGAAACGATGACGGATCTTGATACCCCAACGGTGTCGGCGAGCGGTGCCATGATCGGAATGGACAGAACCGCAAGACCGGAGGAAGAGGAAATGAAGAATCCAAGTACGATAAATACCAGCATCATAAGGATGATGAACAGGATCGGATTCATGCCGCTGATCGCTTTTGAGAAGAATTCAAGGATCGTATCAGAAATCATACCATCTTCCAGAATGACATTGATACCACGGGCAACACCGACAACCAGGGCAACACTCATCAGATCGGCAGCACCACCGATAAACTGATCCATAAAGTTCTTCTCGCCGATGCCGGAGGTAAAGGCGAGCAGGACCGCGCAGGCAAGGAAGAGAGCGGTCATATTATCAAACCACCATCCCTGTGCGACAAGTCCCCATACAAGTACACCAAAGGATACACCGAATACAAGGAGCGAAAGTTTCATTTTACCTGTAAATTCCGGAACCTCTCCCTGATGACCGTATTTCTGTAAATGGTATTCATACTGGTCATAGCAGATAGATTTAGACGGATCATCCTTTACCTTCTTTGCGTAACGAAGAATATAGATTAAGGTGATGATAATTCCGAGCACCAGTGCGATACCACGGATTCCCATTCCGTCAGCAAGGCTGATTCCGGCTGCGTTTGATGCATTTCCTACGGAAAACGGGTTAATGGTAGGGAACATGGTTCCGATGGAAGAACCCATATAAATGGCAGCGATACAGACCATAACATCGTATCCGGCCGCAAGGAATACCGGAACAAGGATCGGATACAGAGCAATGGTTTCTTCGGCAAGACCAAAGGTTGTTCCACCTGCCGCAATAATAATGGTGATCAAAATAATCAGGATATATTCTTTCCCTTTTGTGACTTTGGAAAGAGCGGCAATTGCTGCATTGAATGCGCCCATATAATTCAGGACACCGATACATCCGCCCAGAATGAATACGAAGAGGATGATATCAATGGTATCATATACACCTTTGATGGCAGCGAGAAGGATTTTGAATACTCCCTGTGGCTGTTGTTCTACTTTTTGATAAGTTCCCGGAACGGCAATTGGTTTGCTGATGCTTCCATCCAAAAATTTGTTCAGATTACCGGTGACACCAAGTTCATCCAGCGTTTCCTGAGTGGGAGCCATTTCTGTAACGTCACCATCCGGTGTAGTGATTTCAAATACATCATGATCTGCGTTGTAGGTTAATTTGGAATAAAGTCCTGCCGGTACGATTGCGGTTAAAATAGCGGCAAAAATAAGGACGATAAATAATACGGTAAGCGCAGAAGGGAAAGAGATTTTTTTCTTTTTCATAATCGGTACCTCTGTTTTCTATTCGTTTGCAAATATTTTTACAAGTTCTACGATCACACGGACAGCAGCTTCCATGCCTTCTATGGTTACATGCTCTAATGGTCCGTGATAGCCATGACCTCCGGTGCCAAGGTTTGGACAAGGAAGTCCTTTGAAAGACAGCTTGCAGCCATCTGTGCCGCCTCTGATCGGAGAAATATCTTCCGGGACATTTGCGTTTGCACAAGCCTGTCTTGCGTAATCGATCAGATACATATGCTCTTTAATAATACATTCCATATTCTTATATTCGTCTGTCAGAGTCAAAGCAACTGTTCCCGCTCCCCAGAACTCATTTAAGGTTTTCTCGATATGGCGGAGTGTATTTTTTCGAGCCTCAAAGCTGTCTGTATCATGATCGCGGATAATATATTCAGCGATGGCATATCCTTCGTCGCCGTGAATACTCAGAAGATGGTAAAATCCTTCGTACTCTTCGGTATATCTCGGAATCTCATATCTTGGAAGCATATTGTTGATATCTGCTGCGATGAGAACCGCATTGATCATGACATTTTTTGCAGATCCGGGATGAACATTCTTCCCGTTGATTTCAAATTTTGCTTCACAGGCATTGAAATTCTGGTATTGGATCTCGCCTTCTCCATCTCCGTCCATTGTATAGGCAACTTCAGCATCAAAAGCTTCAAAATCGAAATGAGCAGCACCGCTTCCGCATTCTTCATCCGGTGTAAATGCTACACTGATCTGACCATGAGGAATCTGCTCTGTCTGCAGGATTTCCAGCAGCTGCATGATTTCTGCAATACCGGCTTTGTCGTCTACTCCGAGGATGGTATTTCCGTCAGAGGTAATTAAGGTACGTCCCTTTAAAGCTTTTAAATGTGGGAAATCCTTTGTGGTAAGAATTCTTCCACTGTCTCCAAGGACGAGATCTTCACCATTATAATCTGGTGTACAGACAGGATGAATTTCTCCTTCGCAGAATTCCTGAACGGTATCCATGTGTGCAATAAATCCCAGTTTTTTTCTGGTCTCATAACCGGGAGTAGCCGGGAGAATTCCATAGACAAAACACTTGTCATCCAGAATCACTTTGGTAAGTCCGAGATCTTTTAATTCATCGGCAAGGATTTTCGCAAGATTAAACTGACATGATGTAGTTGGAACCTTATCACTGTTTTCGTCACAAGGTGTTTTGATGGAAATGTATTTTAGTAATCTTTCTTCAACTTCCATTTGTAATCCCCTTTCATTTCTTCCTTGATTTTTGGTTACATAAATTTATGAGTTGGTTGTGTTTGATAACCTCATTTTATGCGGATTAAACCAAAATGACAAAAGAGGTGTGTTTTATTGACAGGAAAAAAATGAACGTGTTATTATTGAAATAATAGAAAAAACATGCTGCAAAATGCAAATTTGGGAAAATGCGACAAAATTTATGCACATGTCATAAAAAAATTGATTTAAAGGAAAGAAAATTGGTATGAATGTAGATGAAAGAGTAGGTCAGAATATCAGAAAATACCGTATGGCGTATAATATGACCTTAAAAGAACTGGCGGTACTGTTACATAAGAGTGTGTCGACAGTTTCTAAATACGAAAAAGGAGATATTTCATTGGATATGTCGACATTTGTGGAGCTGTCACGGATCCTGAAAGTATCTCCGCTGGCAATTATTGGGGATGAGACTGCAAAAGAAGAGGAAGAATGCCGTTATGCAGAGAAGATCGAAAAATTGTATATGTATAGCTATGATGCAATCGGGAAGGTGATCATCAAAAGTGTGATCGAACAGCAGGTAGTTGAAGGAAATGGGAATCGATATAAAGTACATCTTTTTAATGATGTAAGTGAGATTCGGGAACCGGGAGATTGCAGTGGACTTTATACAGGAGAATATGAGAAAGAAGGCTTTATCGGAACCTATATGCTGCATAATCAGGCATTAAAGTCGGAGCATATCATGATTTCCTGTGTTAATAATCTGGTAAATCCCGGGCAGCAGCTTGCACTGGTATCGGGGCTGTCGAATTATACGATGCTTCCGATTACCTTTAAAGCAGTAATTTCAGAAAAAGAGATCGTGAATAAAGAAAAGCTGATGAATCTGCTTACCTTCAATAAAGACGATATCAAACAGATGAAACAGATTAATTATCTTACAATACAGAATATGAAGTAAAGAGGAGTAGAAAATGACGAAAAAACAAAGGACATTGGAAGTAATCGAACGCCTCCGAAAAGAGTATCCGGATGCAGACTGTACTCTGGATTATGATCAGGCATGGAAACTTCTGGTCAGTGTGCGTCTTGCGGCACAGTGTACGGATGCAAGGGTAAATGTAGTCGTAGAAGGTTTATTTGCAAAATATCCGACAGTAGAGGCACTTGCAGAAGCAGATGTAAATGATATCGAAGAGATTGTGCGTCCTTGCGGGCTTGGAAAAAGTAAGGCACGGGATATCAGTGCCTGTATGAAGATGCTTCGGGATGAGTATGGCGGAAAGATTCCGAAGGATTTTAATGCGATCTTAAAGCTGCCAGGTGTTGGGAGAAAGAGCGCGAACCTGATCATGGGAGATGTATTTGGTGAGCCTGCGATCGTAACGGATACCCATTGTATCCGTCTGGTGAACCGTATTGGACTGGTAGACGGGATTAAGGATCCGAAGAAAGTAGAGATGGAACTCTGGAAGCTGGTTCCGCCGGAGGAAGGAAGCGATTTCTGTCACAGACTGGTGTACCACGGAAGAGAAGTCTGTACGGCAAGGACGAAGCCGCACTGCGACAGATGCTGTCTGGCGGATATCTGTAAGAAGGTCGGGGTAGAAAAATAAATGCAATATACAATTCCGGATTATTATAAAGAGTTCACCTGCATCGCAGACAAATGTGAAGATACCTGTTGTGCAGGGTGGAAGATTGTAATTGACAAAAAATCACTGAATAAATATAAGCATGTGAAAGGAAAATTCTGGTTTACGATGTTGAAATCCGTGGACTGGATCCGTGGCATTTTCAGGCAGGATAAAGAAAAGCGATGTGCATTTTTAAATGACTGTAATCTGTGTGAGATGTATGCGAATTTCGGAGAGAAAAGTCTGTGTAAAACCTGCCGCCTGTATCCGAGACATGTCGAGGAGTTTGAGGATGTACGGGAGATTACCCTGTCGGTATCCTGTCCAGAGGTGGCAAGGATTTTGATGGAGAAGAAAGAGCCGGTCCGTTTTCTTACTTATGAAAAAGAAGGAGAAGAGGAATACGAGGAATTTGATCCGTTTCTGTATTCTATGCTTGTAGATGCGAGAGATGCAATGCTTGGAATTCTGCAGGACCGGGAACATTCATTAAAAATAAGAGTGGGACTGATTCTTGGAATGGCGCATGATCTGCAGGGCAGATTTAACCGGGAACAGTTATTTTCCTGCGAGGAAGTCATTGAACGTTATCAGACAAAGAGTGCCAGAAAGTTTGTACGGAAACTTTGGAAAGAAGAAAAGCTGTCTGTGCAGGAAAGATGGGAGATGGCGCATAAGATGTTCCGGGAACTTTATGAATTGGAACTTCTGCGTGAGGACTGGGATATGCTTCTGATGGAGAGCGAAGAACTTCTGTATTCACATGGAGCAGATGCGTATAAAGGAATCTCGTCTGACTTTAAGCGGTGGGCGAAGGAAGAGAGCAATATCCAGATCCAGGCAGAGCAGCTGCTGGTGTATTTCATTTTCACTTATTTCTGTGGCGCAGTTTATGATGGAAGGATTTATGCGAAGGTGCAGATGGCAGTAATAAGTACTTTCCATATTTATGAGCTGTGGAAAGCACGGTGGATAAAAAATGAAGGAGAGCTTACACCAGAAGAGATCGTAGAGCTGGTGTACCGGTATTCGCGGGAGATTGAGCATTCGGATAAGAATCTGGAGCGGATGGAAAAGATGATGCTGCGGGACAGGCTGCCGTGGTATAGGGGATAATAAATAGATGCGTGGTGTATATAATTAGAATAAGGGAGTTTTACTTTATAACTGATTTCAGTGATAGAGCAAAACTCCCTTATAATTTTAGTCTCTATGCATAGAGAACTTATCCATATCGTAATTCTTTAGATTATCAAGAATTCCACGATCGTCAGCCTGAGAGATCAAGGCATCACGGTTCTTCTTGGAAGCCATCTGGTCATTGAATGAACTTGGACCGCCGACACATCCGCCGTCACATGCCATGCCTTCGATGAAGTCTTCCGGAAGACGTCCAACCTTCATGAGAAGGAGGGCTTTCTTACATTCCTGAGAACCATTTGCACGACAGACTTTCGCATCGATGCAGTTGTCAGATTCTTTCAGACTTTCCAGAACAGCTGCTGTTACACCGC
The DNA here is from genome assembly GCF_027674365.1 of Coprococcus sp. AM11-30B. NCBI lineage: Bacteria > Bacillati > Bacillota > Clostridia > Lachnospirales > Lachnospiraceae > Coprococcus > Coprococcus sp. AM11-30B. The sequence goes on from NZ_JAQDVB010000018.1 coordinate 26,856, forward strand.
CGGAATTTGCAAAGCGTTTTCCGAAGGTAGAAGCGGTCTGGTTGTCGTTCGGACAGGCCTCGAGTTCAACGTCTTTTGCTTTCATGATCGCACGGATCTCGCTGTATGTAAGAACATAATCTGCATTTCCTTCGATCTGCTGATCGACAACTTCGGATTTCTTAGCAAGGCAAGGTCCGATAAATACAGTGATCGCTTCCGGATCCTGTGCTTTGATCATACGGGAAATTGCACACATCGGAGAAACAGTTGTTGAGATATTGTCAGCAAGCTGTGGGTAATGCAGGCGAACCATATTTACAAATGCAGGGCAGCAGGAGGTTACTTTTTTCTGTCCTTCTTTGTAAGCTTCAGCCCATTCTTCAGCTTCGTAAGCAGCAGTCATATCTCCACCGAGTCCTACATCGTAGAAATCTACGAATCCGAGCTCTTTCATTGCTTTGCGCCAGCTTTCCATGGTAATGTCAGCACCAAACTGACCTTCTGTGGCAGGAGCAGCCATTGCGTAGATGTGTTTTCCTTCTCTTAAAGCATTGATTACCGGAACAATAAATGTTTTGGAAGCAATTGCACCGAATGGACAGCTGTGGATACATTTACCGCAGCGGATACATTTGTTTTTGTCGATTATGGAAATGCCATGCTCGTCGTAGGTGATCGCATCGACCGGACAACTGAATTTACACGGACGTTTTAAATGTGCAATGGCATTGTACGGACAGGCTTTGGCACACTGACCACATTCTTTACATTTGGATGCGTCAATGTGGGAACGGTAATGTCCCGGTTCAATTGCCCCAAACTTACAGGCATTGATACATGCCTTTCCAAGACAGTTCTGACAGTTCTCTGTTACTGTGTAGCTGGAGATCGGACAGTCTTCGCAGGCAGAAGAAATAACCTGGATGATATTGCCATCATCTTCCGGTCCCGGAGCTTTGCCTTCTGCGAGGCGGATTCTCTGGCGGATGATCTCACGCTCTTTGTAGATACAGCAGCGGAACTGCGGGGTCGGTCCCGGAATAAGCTTCAGCGGGAGGTGATCACGCTGTTCTTCAAGTTCACCTGCAAAAGCAAGCTTTGCTATTTCGAACAGTACGTCATGTTTGATTTTGATTACGTTTCCATCAGCATTCATAATTAACCCTCTCTTCTCTAATTGTTAAAAAATTCACTCTTCCTTTATTATAATTGAAACTACTATAAATGGAAAGAAGATTTCATGTTTTTAATGAGAAACATAGCGTAGAAGTTTGATGAGAAGTATGTTATGATGAATGTGCTATGTTGGGAAATATAGTGTGTCGCATATTTGGGGAAATAAGAGGCACCGGTATGAAAGAGAGGAAAGAAAATTGAAAGAGAAGAACAAAGCAAAAAACATATTGAAAGAGTATGCAACGATCACGGTAGGAATGTTTATTGTATCGGCATCAGTGTATTATCTGATGATGCCGAATTCCTTTGTTGTGGGAAGTATTTCGGGACTTGTCATGGTTCTGGCAAATTTTATTCCGCTGAAGGTTTCGACGATGACGATGATTCTAAATGTAGCACTTCTGATCATAGGGATTGTGTTTGTCGGAAAAGAATTCGGAGGTAAGACGGTCATTACATCTTTAATGCTCCCGGTTTATCTGCGTATTTTTGAAACAGTGACACCAGATGTTCCGCCGCTCACGGATGATATGTTTATCAATATGCTGTGCCATATTCTGGTGATCAGCATTGGACAGGCGATTTTGTTTAATGTCAATGCATCTTCTGGTGGGCTTGATGTTGTTGCAAAAGTTTTAAATAAATATTTGCATTTTGAAATTGGAAAGAGTCTTACGATCGCAGGATTTGTGACCGCTGCGACGTCTATCCTTGTCTACGACAGAAAGACACTGGTAGTGAGCCTTCTGGGAACTTATCTTTATGGGATTGTTCTGGATAATTTTATCGATGGTTTCAGTATCCGTAAGAGGGTGTGTATCCTGTCAAAGAAATATCCGGAGATCCAGCAGTTTGTTGTACATGAGCTGCACAGAGGGGCGACTCTTTATCCGGCAGTCGGAGGACTGGGCAATCAGGAACAGACAGAAGTGGTTACAATTCTGGAAAAGAGTGAATATGCAAAGCTTCTTGCATTTATCCATGAGACAGACCAGAGTGCGTTTGTTACGGTATCAACTGTCAGTGAGGTAATCGGAGAGTGGAATAAACATAAAAAGAACCGTTTGAGAAAAGCGGAGTAGTCGAGGAAATTTATGAGAGAAACAGTATTATTATTTAATATAAAAGATAAGAAGCGTGCGCAGGAGCTACAGATGATCTGTATGTCACTCAGGATTCGGGTGCGACTGATAAAAAAAGAAGAGTATTTTCAGACGGTTGGTGTACTTGCCGGAATGAAAGAAGCGTCAGAGACAGACAGGATTTATGAGGGTGAAGAGCTGGCAGATGAGATGATGGTATTTGCCGGAGTGACAGGCAGCCATCTGGATCAGATTTTATTTATGATGCGAAAGAAGGGTATGAAACGTATTGATTATAAAGCGGTTCTGACAGACACAAACAGTCAGTGGACTGTGCCGGAACTTTTTAAAGAGTTGGAAAAGGAGCATGCGGCGATGCACCAGCTTTAATTTCACAATTCCGGTTATGTAAGCAGTGCACAGGATCTGGATGAAAATTACGTGATCGACAGTGGATTTGCAGGGACTTTTGCAGAGTATGATGCAGCCCATAACTTGCTGGCATCTTATACGATGGACGTGGAAAAATTTATCTACAGAGTATATAAATATTCTTTTGACGGGTATTATTTTGAGTAGCGAAAGCATTTGAAGAAAGCTGTCTGTGATAGAAAATGCAGGCAGTAAAAAGGAGCTGGAACAGGCATGTTGGTTTTGCCGAAGTCAGCTCCTTTTCTTAGGTTGCTTTTCAAAAGTTTACGGGTTATAATGGTCAGAGAATGGAAAAATTAAAGGAGGTTTTTTAAAATGTCTACAATACCGGAAAGACTTGAAAAATTGCGTGCAAAAATGCAGGAAAAGGGAATAGATATTTATATTATTCCGACTGCAGATTTTCATCAGAGCGAATATGTGGGGGAGCATTTTAAAGCAAGAGAGTATATTACCGGATTTACGGGATCTGCAGGAACAGCAGTGGTTTCAAAGACAGAAGCACGCCTGTGGACAGACGGAAGATACTTTATCCAAGCGGCAAAGCAGCTAGAGGGAACAACAGTAGAACTGATGAAGATGGGACAGCCGGGCGTTCCGAAGATTGGGGAATATTTGGAAACAGCTCTGGCAGAAGGCGAAAATGTAGGATTTGATGGACGTGTTGTTTCTGTAACAGAAGGAGAAGAATACGAGAAGATCGCATCTGAGAAGAACGGAAAGGTCGTATATGCATATGATCTGATCGATGAAGTATGGGAAGACCGTCCGATTCTTTCAGAAGAGCCGGTATTTGAACTGGAACAGAAATACACAGGAGAGACTGTGGAGAGCAAGCTTGCACGTACACGTGCAGCAATGAAAGAAGCAGGTGCGACAGCACACGTTCTTACCACACTGGATGACATCTGCTGGACATTGAACATTCGTGGAAATGACGTAGAATATTTTCCGTTGGTTCTGACCTATGCAGTGATCAGAATGGACAAGGTGGATCTTTTTGTAAATGAGAAAAAATTAAGCGATGAGATCAAAGCACATCTTGCAGCAGACGGGGTTATTCTGCACCCATACAATGATATTTATGAGGACATCAAAAAGGTTGCAGCAGAAGAAGTCCTGATGGTAGATCCGGGAAGACTGAACTTTGCACTTTACAAGAACATTCCGGAGAATGTGAAGAAAGTGGAAGAGAGAAATCCGGCGATCTTATTCAAATGTGTAAAGAATCCGACAGAGGTCGAAAATATCCGTATCGCTGAGATCAAGGATAGCGTGGCTCATGTCAGATTTATGAAATGGCTGAAAGAAAATGTTGGCAAAGAGACGATCACAGAGATGAGCGCTTCTGACAAATTGGATGAGTTCCGTGCTGAGATGGGTGGATTTATCCGTCCAAGCTTCGGACCGATCTCTGCATTCGGGGAGCACAGTGCGATCGTACATTATTCTTCTTCACCGGAGACCGATGTAGAGCTTCATGAGGGAAGTTTCCTGATGACGGATACAGGAGCAGGATTCTACGAAGGATCTACTGATATCACCAGAACATATGCTTTTGGAGAAGTTTCACAGATCATGAAAGATCATTTTACACTGGTTGCGATCAGTAACCTGAACCTTGCAAGTCCGATCTTCAAGAAAGGCTGCTGCGGAATGAACTTTGATTATCTGGCAAGAAAGCCGTTTTGGGACAGAGGACTGGACTTTAATCACGGAACAGGACATGGGGTTGGATACCTTCTGAACATCCACGAGGGACCGGCAGGCTTCCGTTATACTTACAGAGCCGGTGAGTCTGATGCATTCCAGCCAGGTATGGTCATTACGGATGAACCGGGAATCTACATCGAAGGATCTCACGGTGTGCGTCTGGAAAATGAATTGCTTGTCTGTGAAGGAGAGAAGAATGAGTATGGAGAATTCCTGTATTTTGAACCGATTACTTATGTGCCATTTGACCTGGATGCGATCAATCCGGATATCATGAATGCAGAAGACAAGGAACGTCTGAATACTTATCATGCAACTGTATATGAGAAGGTGTCTCCTTATCTGAATGATGAAGAGAAAGAATGGCTGAAGAAGTATACGAGAGCGATCTAATAAATATGGTAATAGGAACACATATGTCGATTGCGAAAGGGATTGTGAAGACTGCAGAGAATGTGGTGAAGATGAATGCAGATACGATGCAGATTTTCAGCAGGAATCCGCGGGGATCGAATTATAAGGATCCGACGGTGAAGGAAGCGGAGGAGTTTCAGAGGATCAGGAGAGAGGCCGGTTTTGGAGCGATTCTGGCGCATGCACCTTATACGATGAATCTGGCGAGTGCGAAGCCGGAGGTGTATGAATTCGCCTGCACGGTGATCCGGGAAGATGTGACGCGGATGGACAGACTGGGGATTGAGAATCTGGTGTTTCATCCGGGAAGCCATACCGGAATTGGCGCAGAAGCAGGAATTCAAAATATCATTGCGGGGCTTGACCAGGCGATTACCGGAAAAGAGAATATTACGGTTCTGCTTGAGACAATGAGCGGAAAAGGGACAGAGATTGGCTGGAGATTTGAAGAGCTGAAAGCAATCCGCGACGGGGTATCACATCCGGAGCGGATCGGAATCTGTCTGGATACCTGTCATGTGTTTGCAGCAGGATATGATATTGTAAATAATCTGGACGGGGTGCTGGAAGAGTTTGACAAAGTACTTGGACTTGAGCTTTTGAGAGCGATTCATTTAAATGACAGTATGATGCCATTTGGTTCAAGAAAAGACCGGCATGCGGTGATCGGCGGCGGAGAGATCGGGATAGAGGCGCTTTTAAATGTCATGCGTCACCCGAAATTAAAAGATCTGCCGTTTTATCTGGAAACGCCACTGGATGATGCGGGGCATAAAGAAGAAATTGCAAGGCTTCGGGATCTTGCCTAGGTGGTCAGACAGATGGAAAAGAGTTGTTAAGGCGGTATCTGCAGGCTATAGATTGTACAGAAGATAAGTTTTATCACAGATACAGCGCGAGAAATCAAAACAGGAGGGTATGATTTAATATGAGTCATACCCTCCTGTTTTAAGAACAGCTTTTTTGCTATAATGCATATCGCAAAAGAACGACGTATATACCTATGATTCCAGTGCATCCGGATCAGCAGAAAGATCGGCAGATGCAATCCGGCGAACCGGGTTGGACTTATCAATATCTTCTGCAAATTTCTGCGCTTTTAACAGCATTTCTGATATCTCTTCCTCTTCCTCAGGAACAAAGCATCTTGCACTTTCATCCGGAAACAGATGATTTTTTAATTTGAAAGCCATCAAAAAGGCTTCCAGTTCCTGATTGAGTGCATCTTTGTAAAATTCAAAATAAAAACGAATTTCAGTTTTCTCAAAATCGGTACATATGCATCCGCACTGGGTTCCGCGTGTACGGCTTGTCCGGCGGAAATATTCGGGATCTCCGGTCACCATGTAAAAAATCTGGACCAGAAGATTTTCCTCGATATCTGTCTCATATGTAAACCAGTGCTTGCTGAGCTTGTCTTTTTGTAATGCTTTTTCATCAATATCATACTTCTTCAGAAGCTTATGATACATTTTGATGGCGGCCTCTTTCTCGCCACCTTCTCCCCGTTCGGCAAGCGCTTTAATCTTCAGCAGTTTTGCTTCTAATTTGTTGTCATCCAATTTTTTAATCCCCTTATGATTATAACACTTTTTTACATACTGAATTATTATAGCACATTTGCTATATAATGGAAGTAGAAAAATGGAAGTTAGATAAGAGTTTTTTATAGCGGTGAATGTTAAGATTTGTTTACATTTTCGGATGAACTGTTGAAATTTGCTGACAATATCGGTAAAATAAATTTATAGAAAAACAGTAATTGATAAGAAAAGGGGGATTTACTATGACAGAAGATTTGATCAAAAAATTAAAAGATGTCAAGCAGGCACTGGTCAGCAAAGATATGACCGGCGAAGAGTGGGAAGAACGTGAAGAAATTCTGGAAAAACTGGAAGACGTAACCACGTATTTAAAAGATGCCCTCGGAAAGGGAATTGAATTCTGATGAAGGTAGAAGCACTGGTATTTGATATGGACGGACTGCTCCTTGATTCGGAACGTGTTGTGCAGAGATCCTGGAATTATGCAGGAGAGAAGCTCGGATACGGACGGATCGGGGAGCATATTTATCATACGCTGGGATTCAATGTAGTCCGCAGAGAAGCATATTTTAAAAGTGTATATGGCGAAGATTTTCCGATGGATAAGTTTAATGAGCTGACACGGGAGAAGTATTACGGCATTTGTGACAAAGAAGGGATCGGCGTAAAAGAGGGAGCAAGGGAACTTCTTATCTATGCGAAGGAACACGGATACAAGGTCGGACTTGCGACGTCCTCCAGAGAGATCCACGCAAAGGCATCTCTTGAGAAAGTCGGTTTGTGGAAATATTTTGATGGCGGGGTTTTTGGCGATTCGGTGAAACATGCAAAGCCGGATCCGGAAATTTACCTCAAAGCGTGCGAGGCGATCGGAGCCGAGCCGGTACATAGTATTGCGCTTGAAGATGCACCGGCAGGAATCCGCTCGGCTTCGGCTGCGGGTATGATCCCGGTGATGATCCCGGATCTTGCACAGCCGGATGAAGAAGTGAGAGGATTATGCCGGTATGTGTATCCTACACTTCTGGATGTGATTAAGATGCTTGATCGTGAAAATGCCGAAGCTGGTCGGTAAGAGACTGGATATCAGCATCGGAAAGTGCTTCGACAAGAGCGGTCTGGTACTGAAGGATCTTTGCCGGATTGTATGGAATGTCCAGGGCAAATTCACTGTAGGCACGCAGCTTCTGAAAATAAAGGGCTGCGTTTGCCTGTTCTTTTGCCTGGATGCACATTTCATACATGGCATGGCAGTCTGTAACGGCTTCGTCTGTGCATGGCTTGCAGATCCATTTTCCTATATAATAGTAATCAGTCCCGATTCGGTAGACGAATCCGGGATTTTTTTTGAATTCTTCTAATAAGTTCATTTTTTGTATTCTCCATTCTAATCTGCTTTTGTTTCCAACTGTTCCCAGTTACATGGGACTTCAAATTCCATACGTTTTCCGGTGGTCGGATGGCAGAAAGAAAGCCGGAAAGCCCGCAGTGCAATCGGGAAATATCCTCTTTTATTTACAAATTCCGGGTTATATTTGTTGTCACCCCAGAGTGGTGCGCCTACACCTGCCATCTGGACACGGATCTGGTGATGGCGTCCGGTTCCGAGATGGATCTGAACAACGGATAAGTCAGTCACTTCGGAAGTTTCCAGTATTTCATACGAAAGGACAGCTTTTTTGGCACCGGGTGTATTTTTACTGCAGATGCGGGAGGTGTTGGTGCGGCCGTCCTTTATCAGATAATTGGTCAGAGTGCCGGAGTCCGGAAGGGCTCCACATACTACAGCCTGGTAGTATTTTTCAAATTGATTGTTCTGTAACTGCTGGTTCAGATTTTTCGCAGCCGCAGGTGTGCGGGCAAAAACCAGGATGCCGGAAACCGGTTGATCCAGTCTGTGGATCACGGCAAGATAAGGTGGCTTATGTCCGGCATGATGTGGAGAATGGATGAACAGATAATTTTTCAGAATGCTCTCCATGTCCTGTGTACCGATCTTTTTTGTCTGCACGGGAACACCGGCAGGTTTGTGGCAGACCAGAATCTGGTCGTCTTCATATAGAATTTCAGGTGTTTGCAAAATAATTCCTCCCCATATGCGAAAATTTTGTTTCTTTGATTAAAACATAACGGAAAGGGCTTGTCAATTGGGTTGACAAATCCGAAAATCTCAATTAAACTCTATAGTAAATCGAAGAGATTTGACGATGAAGAGGACTAGTATATGATGAAAGTGGCACAGAGAGGCTTCTGGCTGGTGGGAGGAAGCTGCATGGAAATTATAGAACCGACCTTGGAGTTCCGCATGAAAAGTGTGGCGTATGCCTGGCGTTAACGGGTAATGAAGTGAATCGTAATACGATTAATTAGGGTGGTACCGCCGAATTTTCGGTCCCTTGTCAGGGGCATGAAGATTTGGTGTTTTTTATTTTACGGGCAAAGCATGTCTGATCTGAATCCCCTGCATCCGGCAGAGGCTGCAGAGAGCAGCATCTTCTGGTTTTATGATAACCTTATTTATAAAATCAAAAATGAAGAGAAGGAGAACTTTATCAATGGCTAAGGAAAAGAAATTTGTACAGGCGATTACCTCTCGTGATGAAGATTTCGCACAGTGGTATACCGACGTTGTAAGAGAAGCAAAGCTTTGTGATTATTCAAGTGTAAAAGGATGTCTTAATTATCTTCCAAATGGATATGCAATCTGGGAGAAGATCCAGGCAGACCTTGACAAGAGATTTAAAGAGACAGGTGTTGAAAACGTATACCTGCCAATGCTGATCCCGGAGAACCTTCTTCAGAAGGAAAGCGATCATATCGAAGGATTTGCACCGGAAGTTGCATGGGTAACAAAAGGTGGTCTTGAGACTCTTCAGGAGCCAATGTGCATCCGTCCGACATCGGAGACTCTGTTCTGCGACCTGTGGGCAAGAACCGTACAGTCTTACCGTGACCTTCCGAAAGTATGGAATCAGTGGTGTTCGGTACTTCGCTGGGAGAAGACAACCAGACCGTTCCTTCGTTCCAGAGAATTCTTATGGCAGGAAGGACACACCATTCATGCAACTTATGAAGAAGCAGAACAGAGAACACTGACCATGCTTCGTGTATATCAGGAACTGATCCGTGATTCCCTTGCAATCCCGTTCGTATCAGGTCCGAAGACAGAGAGCGAGAAGTTCGCAGGTGCACAGGACACTTACACCGTAGAAGCTCTGATGCATGACGGAAAAGCACTTCAGTCTGCAACCAGCCATTTCTTCGGAAATGCGTTCCCGGATGCATTTGACATCAAATATCTGGATAAGAACAATGAACTTCACAGCGTATATGAGACTTCATGGGGACTGTCTACACGTATCATCGGAGCCCTGATCATGGTTCACGGTGATGACAGCGGACTTGTTCTTCCACCGAGAATCGCACCGGTTCAAACAAGAGTCATTCCGATCGCACAGCACAAAGAAGGCGTTCTTGAAAAAGCAAATGAACTGACAGAGAGACTGAAAAAAGCTGGCTACAGCGTGAAGATCGACGATTCTGAGAAGAGCCCTGGATGGAAATTCAGTGAGCAGGAAATGCTTGGTATCCCGACACGTATCGAGATCGGACCAAAGGATATCGAACAGAACCAGGTTGTTGTTGTACGTCGTGATACAAGAGAAAAGATCGTTGTTTCTTTAGATGAGATCGAGACAAAACTTGGCGAGATCCTTGAAACAATCCAGAAGGATATGTATGACCGTGCAAAAGCATTTCTTGACAGCCACATTGATTTTGCTGAAACCATGGATGAAATGAATGAAAAATTCAACACCAAACGTGGATTTATCAAAGCAAAATGGTGTGGAAGCGCAGAATGTGAAGATGAGATCAAGGCAGCAACAGGTGGAGCAACCACCCGCTGTATCTGCAAAGAGGATCAGGTAAAAGACGGAGATACCTGTATTTTCTGTGGCAAACAGGCTAAACATGTTGTTTATTTTGGAAAAGCATACTAGGAGCGAATGTATATGAAAATTCAGTTACCTGAAAAGGTGAATCGAATTATAACTACATTACAAAAACATGGCTTTGAGGCATATGCAGTCGGCGGCTGCGTCCGGGATTCTTTTCTCGGACGTGTGCCGGGTGACTGGGATATCACAACATCGGCAGCGCCGGAAGAGACGAAGTCATTATTTGCCAGAACTTTTGACACCGGAATCGAGCATGGAACGATTACGGTGCTTTTAAATGGAGAAGGATTTGAAGTGACGACATACCGGATTGACGGGAAATACGAAGACAACCGGCATCCGAGTAAAGTGCAGTTTACCAGAAGTCTGTCAGAGGATCTGCTGCGCAGAGATTTTACGATCAATGCGATGGCGTACAATGAACAGGATGGACTGGTGGATCTGTTTCATGGGATGGAGGATCTGAAAAAAGGTGTGATCCGTTGTGTGGGAAATGCTGAGGCACGTTTTTCGGAGGATGCCCTGCGGATTTTGAGGGCGATCCGTTTTTCGGCGCAGCTTGGATTTGAGATTGAGAAAGAGACCAGACAGGCAATCCGAAAACTTGCACCAAATCTTTCCTATATCAGTGCAGAACGTATTCAGACAGAGCTTGTAAAGCTTCTGGTCTCCGATCATCCGGAAAAGATCCTGGATGCATATGAGCTTGGGATCACAAAGGTGATCCTCCCGGAATTCGATGCAATGATGGAAACAACACAGGAAACTCCGCATCACTGTTATAATGTAGGTGAGCATACGATCCATGCGCTGATGAATATTCCGGCAGATAAAGTGCTGCGTCTTACAATGCTGTTTCACGATACGGGGAAACCGGCACGAAAGACGGTCGATCCGGATGGGACGGCACATTTTAAAGGGCATGCATACGTCAGCGAAGAACTCACAAAGTCGATCATGCATCGCTTGAAATTCGATAATGATACGCTGCGTAAGGTGTCAAAGCTGGTGCTGTATCATGATGACCGGATGCCTGCAACGATGAAGCATGTACGCCGCGCAATGAACCGGATCAGTGCGGAACTGTTCCCGTATTATATGAAGGTACGGATGGCTGATACGTTGGCACAGAGTGATTATCAGCGTGATAAGAAGCTGGAAAATCTGGCTGGTATCGAGAAGTGCTACCAGGAGATTCTGGAGAAAAAGCAATGTGTTTCTTTAAAAGAACTAAAAGTAAACGGTCAGGATCTGATCGCGGCAGGTATTGAAAAAGGACCGAAAATTGGTCAGACACTCCAGACACTTTTACAGGAAGTGATCGAGGAACCGGAGAAAAATACACGGGAATATTTACTTGCCAGAATAAAAGAATTGGAATAATCAAAAATCATGCATGACTTAAGTCTCCCCCTGCATACATTAGAAAGACCGGTAAAACAAAGCGGCAGGGGGAAGCCATGAAAGATTATGGAATCAGTGTATTGACACAATATCAGATGGAAGTATTCGGCACCCACAAAGTAAGGGGTGCTATTTTATGCGATACAGATAAGGGGCTGCTCCTCTTGAAGGAGACGCGCATGGAGGAGAGCCGGATCTGCGCGCTTGCAAAAATATATGAGCAGTTAAATGCGAATGGATTTGAATGGGTAGATACGCCTCTGCTTAATAAAGAGGATGCTTATGTCAGTAAAGCCGAGGATGGAACAGGCTATATCTTAAAGAAATGGTTTCAGGGACGTGAGTGTGATGTCAGACGTGAAAATGAACTGATCGCCGGTGCGGAAAATCTTGCCCGGATCCATCTATGCATGCGTCTGGCTGGGGAAGAAAACGGATTTGCAGGAAGAGAAGAAAATCCGGTGATCAAGGAGTACGCAAGGCATAACAGAGAACTCAGAAAGGTTCGGGAATTTGTCTGCAGAAGAAGTGTGAAAAGCCCGTTTGAGATCGCATTTTTAAAGGGATATGACCAGATGTATTTTTGGGCAGACAGAGTGCTGGAAATACTGGAAAATATGGATCTGGACAGTGTTTTTAAAGAAGCGGAGGCAGAAAATCATATGGTCCACGGAGACTATAATTATCATAATCTTCTGGTCTGTCAGGAAGGCATGGCGGTGACTGGATTTGAACATGCACACCGGGATGTTCAGATGGAAGATCTGTATTATTTCCTGCGCAAATGTATGGAAAAGCATCATTATGATGAACGGCTTGGATATCGGATGATGAGAGCGTATGATTCGGTGAATAATCTTGGGAAAAAAGAACGGGATTACCTTGCAATCCGTCTTGCTTATCCGGAAAAATTCTGGAAGATCACCAATTCGTATTACCACTCAGGAAAGGCATGGATTCCTGCAAAAAATGTCGAAAAACTTTCACTTTCTGTCGCACAGACAGAAGAAAAAAAGCGTTTTTTGCGGAATCTGTTTGCGTTTCAGGTATAGCGTTCGGTTTTCTTAGATTTTAAGGGTTTAGACTTGACAAAGAAGGTAAAAACTTATATAACATATGTAGGGTAAGGGGCGTGTCAGACCGCATGGATACGCAGAATAAACCTAGCAAAAAGACAAAATGCCGGGGTGTTCCGGGAGTATATTTTACAGGAGGACGTAAGTCATGAACAAGACAGAATTAGTAGCTGCAGTTGCAGAACAGGCAGATATTTCAAAGAAAGATGCAGAAAAAGCATTAAAAGCATTTGTTGATGTTGTTACAGAAGAAATGAAAAAAGGTGAAAAAGTTCAGTTAGTAGGATTCGGAACTTTCGAAGTAAGCGAAAGAGCTGCAAGAGAAGGAAGAAATCCACAGACTGGAAAAACTATGAAGATCGAAGCTTGCAAGGCTCCGAAATTCAAAGCAGGAAAAGCTTTAAAAGATGCTGTTAATGCATAATTTGTAAAACATTTTTGAAAAATGGCGCAGTCTGAAAAGGGCTGCGCTTTATTCGTATTACGGGAAGGAAAAATCAAAATGAGACTTGATAAATTTTTAAAGGTGTCCCGCCTGATCAAACGGCGCACCGTTGCAAATGAAGCCTGTGATGCAGGAAGAGTCCTGATCAACGGGGCGGTGGCGAAGGCTTCCACGAAAGTAAAAAAAGGTGATATCATTGAGATCCAGTTTGGAACCAAGACTGTAAAGGCAGAGGTTCTGGATCTGCGAGATACGACTAAAAAAGAAGAGGCGGCAGATTTATTCCGTTATCTTTAAAACTCCGGAACATCAGAAAAGATGTGGTTTGAGATCATTCCGGCAGCGGATCCGAGGCATATTTACCAGATGTTATTCATACAATAACTAGAAAGACAGTATAGGAAAGGTTGGGATTTGTATGGAAGAGAGACAGCTGGTAAAACCTCAGAATCACAGGCTGGTTATCAATAACCGGAAGACAGGTACAGTAACGGGAGTGCTGGACGTTCTTTCTTTTGATTTAAATGAGATCCTGCTTGAGACAGAGCAGGGAATGCTGATGGTAAAAGGTACGGACATGCATGTAAACCGGCTGAATCTTGAAAAAGGGGAGGTCGACCTGGCAGGCAATATTGACAATATTTCTTATTCGGATATCCATTCTGGAGTAAAAGCCGGAGAAAATCTGTTGTCAAAACTGTTTCGGTAGGAGGAGAAAAAATGTCTGGTATCGGAACAGAGATCAGGGTTTTCTGTTATGCAATCCTGACCGGTGTCCTGATTGTGGCAGTCTATCTGTGGATCAGGGTTTTGCGCAGACTGGTTGCTCACAGACTGTGGCTGATCAATCTGGAGGATGCCTGTTACTGGGCGGGAATTTCCGTTTATACTTTTGTGCAGATCTATCATACGAGTGATGGTGTTCTGCGGTGGTATATCGGACTGGGGATTGCGTTCGGATCAATCGGGATGGCGCTGCTTTCAGCTGTCTTTGTAAGAGCTTACAAAAAGATTTCTACACGAATTTGTGAAAAAAGAGTAAAAAGAGTTGATAAATCTGATTAAAAACGGTACACTGTAGAAGACTAAATGGGTTTGGTAGTAAGAAGCTATACAAGATCAACTGATAGCGAAAGGTGAATAGATTAGATGGGAAGCTTAAAGAAGAACCGGAAAAAGCGTCCGGGGAGCGGGCTTCAGAAGCACAAAAGAAGTATTGTTGCGATTACCGCAGTTATTATATTATTATGCGGCATGGTTATTGTACATGGGATGGCGCTCAAAAAGAGCAATGATGCATATAAGGTGCAGGAAGAAGAACTGCAGACACAGATCGATGCGGAAAAAGAACGCTCAGAAGAAATTAATAAACTGAAAAAATATGTAGGAACAGATGAATACATCGAGGAAGTCGCCAGAGAGAAGCTGGGACTTGTAAAGGAGAATGAGATTCTGTTCCGTGCACAGCAGTAACATAAGAAAAGCTTTGGGAAGAAAATGTCCCGAAGCTTTTTTCATTCATAGAAATTTAGAGGGTGGTGGCAAATGGAGGTTAAATACAGAGAGGAGCAAGTGATCACAAGTCCATATGTAACGCAGGCAGATAAAATGGCAGTGTCGCTTCGGCATCTGGCAGACAGGTTTCTGAAAATGGAGCCGAAAAAGCAGTGTTTTACACCCGAAGAAATGACAGAAATGTATGATCGGATTACGGAAAAGGTGTGCAGAGGATGCAGCAGGAAATCGGAGTGTCTGGAGAGAAAGAAGGCAGAACACTGGCAGCTTTTTTATGATCTTTTGTGTACGATTGAAGGATATGGTGCAGAACTGAATAAAGAGATGAAACAGCATCTTCAGAGGGAGTGTATTCAGGCACCACGGTTTTTACGAGAATCACTGGAAACTTTCCAGGAGGCAAAAAGGATTCTGGTGTGGAATAATAAGATGGTACAGAGCCGTGAGGGATGTGCGGCACAGCTGGATTCTTTTGCGGACATGCTCTGCTATGTGACGAGAGATCTGGATGCGAGTATTTTTACGGATCCGCCGCTTGCAAAAAAGGTTGCGCAGCATTTCAAAAAGGCAGGGATCCGGATGCTGAGTTCCGTTTTTTTTGTGGATGAGCATGGCAGATATGAAATTCATGTAACGGTAAAAAGTGAGAAGGGAAACTGTATCCCAACCAGAAAAGCGGCAGAGCTTTTATCAGTATGTACTAAGAGAAGGATGTGCCCGGCTCAGAACGAGAGGCAGGTTCTGGGACAGGAGTATGAAACTATTGTATGTGTGGAAGGACCGGGATATTATGTGCTGCAGGGTGTGGCAAAAATGGGAAAAAACGGACAAAAGATATCTGGTGACAGTTTTCTTATGAAGACACTTCCGGGTGGAAAAGAGGCGGCAATCTTGTCAGACGGAATGGGATCTGGTGAGAGAGCGCTACAGGAAAGCGGGATGCTGATAGAAATGCTGGAAGAGCTTCTTGGAGCAGGATTTCCTGTGGAAACTGCACTTTCCATGATCAATACGGCTCTTGTTATGGGACGGGAAGAGGTTCGCTTTTCTACGGTTGATATGAGCATTTTTGATCTCTATAATGGAAAATGTGAGTTTGTAAAAGCAGGAGCGGCAGTGACATTTCTGCGGACTAAAGACGGGGTGGAGCATATCCGTTCGGAAAGTCTTCCGCTGGGGGTAATCCAGAGACAGCAAAGTGAAAAGGAAACCAGACAGTTGGAATCCGGAGATGTGGTGGTCATGGTATCGGACGGGATCCTGGATGCGCTTCCGGCAGGAGAGCAGGAGCATTTACTGGATCTGATGATTGGGGGAAGTCCGCTGGAGAATCCGGAGGAACTGGCGAATTATATTCTGGATAAGGTGCTGGAGCTGGCGGCCGGAAAAGCAGGAGATGATATGACAGTCCTTGTGGCGGGAATCTGGAAGATGTGTTACAGTAGATAAAAGACGAGAGGAATTTACCATGTTAAAAAAAGTAGAGAACTATATCAGGCAGTGGAAGATGCTTGAAAAAGGAGATAAAGTTGTCGTTGGTCTTTCCGGAGGGGCAGATTCTGTATGCCTTTTTCTGATACTGGAAGAGCTGCGAAAAAAGATCGGATTTGGGATGCTTGCGGTACACGTGAATCACGGGATCCGTGGGGAAGAGGCAAAAGCTGATGAAGAATTTGTAAAGACACTGTGTGAGAAAAAAGAAATCCCATGCAGGAGTGTATCGGTGGATATTCCGAAAATGGCAGTGGAATACAGGATGTCAGAAGAAGAGGCGGGAAGGACTGCACGAAGGAAAATATTTGAGCAGGCAGCGGAAGAATGGGGAGGAACCAGGATCGCACTGGCACATCATCAGGATGACAATGCAGAGACATTTTTCCTGCATCTTGCCCGCGGCAGCGGACTTCGGGGGCTCGGCGGTATATATCCGGTAAACGGGATGTATATACGGCCGCTTCTTTGCGTGGGGAGAAAAGAGATTGAGGATTATCTGAAGGGACGGGAGATGCCTTACTGCATTGATGCGACAAATATGGAAGATGCATATATGCGAAATCGCATTCGTAACCATGTGATTCCGTATTTTAAAGAAAATATCAATGAAAAAACTGTGGAGCATATGAATCGGTCTATGGATCAGCTAAGGGAGATCTGGGATTATATGGAACGGCAGACGGAAAGTGCATATCAGATCTGTTCTGCCCAAAATGGAGAAAAGATCGGCATCCATGCAGAGGTATATCACAGACAGGAACGGCTAATACGGAAAATGATTCTCCGGAAAGCATTGGCACTGGTAGCAGGACATGAAAAAGATCTGGAGCAGATTCATATAGAAAAGTTGGAGGGACTGTTTGAAAAACAGGTTGGAAAAAGACTGGATCTTCCTTATGGAGTCTGCGCATGCAGAACCTATGAAGGGATTGAACTGAAGAGGAAAAAGAAGAGTCCGGAATTGGCAGAAGAAGAGAAAAATCTGGATCTACAGCAGGTTTCGGGAAAGATAACTTACGGGAAATGGGAAATTTCCTACCGTATTTTTGGAAAAGAAGAATGCAGATGCCAGATCCCGAAAAAAACGTACACGAAATGGTTTGATTATGGTATAATAAAGCAGAGTGTCGCTGTACGCACCAGAAGGGCTGGCGATTTTATTGTAATTGATGAAAGCGGAGGAAGGCAGAAGCTGAAATCTTATTTTATCAATAAAAAAATACCAGCGGCAGAACGTGCCGGAATTCCTCTGATCGCAGAGGGAAGCGAGATTTTATGGATTGTGGGCTGCCGGCAGAGCAAGGCATACCAGGTGACAGAGCAGACAACGAAAATATTAGAAATTACGATAAATGGAGGTACTTTAAATGGCCGAGAAAGTGAAAATGTTAATTCCGGAAGAAGAAGTAAATGCTAGAATTGAAGAACTTGGAAAAAAGATCAGTGAAGAATATGCGGGAAAGCAGGTTCATCTGATCTGTGTTTTAAAGGGTGGAGTGTTCTTTATGTGTGAGCTGGCAAAAAGGATTACAGTGCCGGTAACAATGGACTTTATGAGCGTCAGCAGCTATGGTGACGGAACTCAGTCCAGTGGAATCGTTAAGATTGCAAAAGATCTGGATGAGTCTCTGGAGGGGAAAGATGTAATTGTTGTTGAGGATATCGTAGATTCAGGACGTACTCTTTATTATCTGCTTGACATCCTTCGGAAGAGAGGACCGAAGAGCATGAAGCTTTGTACACTTCTTGACAAACCGGATCGTCGTGTGCGCGACGTACATGTAGATTATGTCGGATTTAATATTCCGGATGAATTTGTGGTAGGATTCGGTCTGGACTATGCACAAAAATATAGAAACTTACCGTACATCGGAATTGTAGAGATGTAACAGGTGGAAGGAGCAGGTTTTGAATAATAATAAGACAAGAGGAATCAGTGGTCTTTCGATTCTGCTCTGTGTTCTGGTGCTGGCAGGTGTGTACTGGTTTATGAGCCAGTCGGGTGTGCAGCAGACAGCATACACGTATCAGGATTTTCAGAAAGATCTGAAAAAAGAGAAGGTAGAAAGTGTAGAGATCAAGCAGAACAAAGTCGCACCGACCGGGACATTGAAGATCCGGTTGAAGAATGATGACATCGAACAGCTTCATGTATCCGATGTCAACAGTGCAGAGGATCTGCTTGAATCTTATGACATTTCCTACAGTGTGGACAACGTCCCGCAGGATAGCTGGATGTCAACAACACTGGTTCCGATCATATTGATGGCAGGCATCATGGTATTTGTTGTGATGATGATGAATCGTCAGGGCGGATCGAATGCAAAAGCGATGAATTTCGGAAAGAGCAGGGCAAAGATGAGCACGCAGGAAGAAAACCATGTGACGTTTGCACAGGTTGCCGGACTGCAGGAAGAAAAGGAAGAGCTTGCAGAGATCGTGGATTTCCTCAAGAGTCCTGGAAAATATACGCAGGTAGGAGCCAGAATCCCGAAAGGTGTTCTTCTTGAAGGACCTCCGGGAACAGGTAAGACACTTCTTGCAAGAGCAATTGCGGGAGAAGCAGGTGTCCCGTTCTTTACTATTTCAGGTTCTGATTTTGTGGAGATGTTTGTCGGTGTCGGAGCATCTCGTGTAAGAGATCTTTTCGAGGATGCCAAGAAAAATGCACCTTGTATTATTTTTATCGATGAGATCGATGCCGTGGCAAGACGTCGTGGAACCGGTATGGGCGGCGGACATGATGAGAGAGAACAGACGCTGAACCAGCTCCTCGTAGAGATGGATGGTTTTGGCGCGAACGAAGGAATCATTGTGCTTGCAGCAACCAACCGTGTCGATATTCTTGATCCGGCGATCTTAAGACCGGGACGTTTTGACCGTAAAGTCATGGTTGGCAGACCGGATGTAAAGGGACGTCTGGAAATCCTTCAGGTTCATGCCAAGGGCAAACCGCTCGGGGATGATGTGGATCTGGAACAGGTTGCAAGAACAACGGCAGGATTTACCGGAGCTGATCTGGAAAATCTTCTGAATGAGGCTGCGATCCTTGCGGCGAAGGATGGAAGAGTGTATCTGCAGCAGGAGGATATCCGCAGAGCATTTGTAAAAGTCGGAATCGGTGCAGAGAAGAAGAGCCGTGTGATTTCGGATAAAGAGAAGAAGATCACTGCATTCCATGAAGCAGGACATGCCATCTTATTCCATGTACTTCCGGATGTAGGACCGGTGTACAGTGTGTCGATCATTCCTACCGGTGTGGGGGCAGCCGGATATACGATGCCGCTTCCTGAAAAGGATGAGATGTTCAATACCAAAGGAAAGATGTTGCAGGATATTACCGTATCACTTGGTGGACGTGTGGCAGAAGAGCTGATCTTTGATGATATTACAACTGGGGCATCCCAGGATATCAAGCAGGCAACAGCATACGCCAAATCCATGGTAACGAAGTTCGGTATGTCGGAAACACTTGGTCTTGTAAGCTATGGAGATGATAATGATGAAGTATTTATCGGAAGAGATTTTGGTCATACCTCCAGAGGTTATGGTGAACAGGTTGCCACAACGATCGACAGTGAAGTGAAGCGGATCATTGATGAATGTTATGACCGTGCAAAGATCATTATTAAAGAACATGAAGCTGTTCTTTATAAATGTGCAGATCTACTTCTTGAAAAAGAGAAGATTACAAGAGAAGAATTTGAAGCATTATTTGAAGAATAGAGGCTAGATTATGAAAAAAGAAGCATTGTTTTGTGATGGAACAGAGGCGTATGTGAGTCCGCCGGAACCGGAGGCAGGAGATGAACTTCAGTTATGGTTCCGTACAGCAGCTCACGACGTAGATGAAGTCTATCTGGAAAACCGCGAACTATGCATTCCAATGAACAAAGTAATCTCAAATAAGGCGTTTGACTTTTATGAAGTGAAATACAAATTAGAAGATAAACCATTCCGGTATCATTTTAAGATCAGATCAGGAAATGAGATCTGCTACTATAACAAGTGGGGAGCAGAGAGCAAACTTGTGGATTATTATGATTTTAAGATCGTGCCGGGCTTTACGGCACCGGATTGGGCAAAAGGAGCGGTCATGTATCAGATTTATACAGACCGCTTCTGTAACGGCGACCCGGATAATGATGTACAGACGGGAGAGTACTTTTACATTGGAGAGCAGGTTCATCATGTAGATGACTGGTACCGGGATCCGCAGCCAATGGATGTACGGGAATTTTACGGAGGAGATATCCAGGGGATCATTGATAAACTGGATTACCTGCATGGACTTGGAGTAGAAGTTGTCTATTGTAATCCACTATTTGTATCACCATCTAATCATAAATATGACACACAGGATTACGATTATATTGATCCGCATGTCGGTAAAATTGAAGTCGATGAAGGACGGCTCCTGGACCCGGGAGAAAATAGCAATATCCATGCGGACCGTTACCGGATAAGAACCACCAGAAAAGAGAATCTGGAAGCAAGTAACCGGCTGTTCATCAAGCTGGTAGAAGAACTCCATAAGAGGGGGATGCGAATCATCATTGACGGCGTATTCAACCATTGTGGTTCTTTCAATAAATGGCTGGACAGAGAGCTGATCTACGAGAGCGCCGATGGTTACGAAGTAGGTGCTTTTGTGTCACCGAAGAGTCCGTACCGGAATTATTTTCTATTCCACCGCACCGGGGAGAATGAATGGCCGGGCAATGGAAGCTATGACGGTTGGTGGGGACACGATACGCTGCCAAAGCTGAATTATGAAGATTCAAAAGAGCTGGAAGAGTATGTTCTTGGTATCGCAAAGAAATGGGTTTCACCGCCGTATAATGTAGACGGATGGAGACTGGATGTTGCAGCAGACCTTGGAAGAAGCAATGAGTACAATCATGAATTCTGGAAGAAATTCCGTAAGGCAGTAAAAGAAGCAAATCCACACGCACTGATCCTTGCCGAGCACTATGGAGATCCGAGTGACTGGCTACAGGGCGATGAATGGGACAGCGTTATGAATTACGATGCATTTATGGAGCCGGTCACCTGGTTCCTGACCGGGATGGAGAAGCACAGTGATGAATATCGCGGCGATCTTCTCGGAAATGCAGACAATTTTGTGAATGCTATGAAACATCATATGGCAAATATGATGACACCGTCACTTCAGACGGCGATGAATCAGTTGTCAAACCATGACCATTCCCGTTTCCTGACGCGTACCAACCACAAGGTTGGTCGTGTGGGACAGCTTGGATCGCGTGCGGCAGAAGAAGGGGTAAGCCTTGCCGTTATGCGGGAAGCAATCATCATGCAGATGACCTGGCCGGGAGCGCCGACCCTTTATTATGGAGACGAAGCAGGACTTTGTGGTTTCACGGATCCGGATAACCGGAGAACTTATCCGTGGGGAAGAGAAAAACGGGATCTGATCAATTTCTACCGTGAGATGATCCAGATCCACAGAAAGTCTCTGGCTCTCAGAAAGGGGTCAATCAAGATGCTGAAAGCAGAACCGGATCTTCTGGCCTATGGAAGATTCTGGGGGAATGAGCAGATCGTGGTTATTATCAATAATTCCGATCATCTGAAGGAAGTAAGGGTTCCGGTCTGGCAGGCAGAAGTTGCCGAAGGACATAATATGGCGCGAGTGATGTATTCTTATGAAGATGGGTATATTGGAGAATTCGAAGAGTATATCGTGAAAGAGGGAAATATTTCACTGATGATGGGTAAGAAATCGGCGATCGTGCTGAAGAATAAGAAGTGGTAGAATGATAAAGGTAGTTCAAGATGTCCGCCGGGCGAACCTCGGAAAGTCTGATGACTTTCCTCAGTCGCGTAGCCGCTCACTAAGAAAAAAAGATATAGCCACTGAAATGCGAGCATTCCAGTGACTATATCTTTTTTTCTTACTTCGCCCGGCTATAAACGGAAGTTAAAGTCTGCATATGCTGAGCAGCCGTGTTCGTGGATATCGAGACCGTCGAGTTCTTCTTCTTTGGTGACGCGGAGGCCTACGGTTTTATCGATGATGGTGAATACGATGATCGCCATTACGAGGACGTAGGCTACGGTTGAAAGGACACCGATCACCTGGGTTTTGAGGGTGTATTCCGGGGAGAAGACTCCGACGAGGATACTGCCTGTGAAACCGCATACGCCGTGGACACTGATCGCACCTACCGGGTCATCGATCTTGGCTACTTTGTCGAAGAATTCTACAGAGAATACGACGAGGATACCAGCGATCAGTCCGATGATGATTGTAGAGTAGTTGCTGACGGTGTCGCATCCGGCGGTGATTGCTACGAGTCCGGCGAGGGAACCGTTGAATGTCATGGATACATCTGGTTTTCCATAGCGGATCCAGGTTACAACAAGGGTTGCAAGTGTTGCGGCAGCAGCGGCAAGATTGGTTGTCATTGCGATATCACCGAGGTTTGTGGAAGCTGCTGTGGTAGAGCCGCAGTTGAAACCGAACCAGCAGAACCAGAGAATAAATACGCCAAGAGCTGCAATGGAAAGGTTGTGTCCGGGAATCGCACGGGCATTCCCTTCTTTATCATATTTTCCAATACGAGGTCCGAGGATTTTGGCACCAACAAGTGCACAGATACCGCCGACCATATGGACTGCTGTGGAACCTGCAAAATCGTGGAATCCCATCTGAGCGAGCCATCCACCGCCCCAGATCCAGTGGCCGGTTACCGGGTAAATAAAAATACTGATTGCTGCACTATATAATAAGTAAGCAAGGAATTTTGTACGTTCTGCCATAGAACCGGATACGATAGTAGCGGATGTGGCGCAGAATACTGTATGGAAAATAAGGAAGACTCCGATTGGCAGTCCGTTGAAAAGTCCGTCGGCATCGGCAAGTGTTGTAGGATTGAAGAACCCTTTTATACCGATGATACCATTCCAGTCGGTTCCGTGCATGATCGCAAATCCGAAGATGAAAAAGAACAAACTTCCAAGTACAAAGTCCATCATATTTTTCATCAGTATATTTCCAGTATTTTTTGCTCTGGTAAATCCGGCTTCACACATTGCAAATCCAGCCTGCATAAAGTAAACAAGAGTTGCACCGACAATTGTCCAGACAACATTAAGCAGTAGTTCAGTGGCGGCGGTTGCATCCATTCCGCCCGCAATTAAATCAGATAATCCCATATTTAACATCCTCCATTTCAAATAAAAAGGATAGCTACAATGAATGATCTACAGGCAGTTCATTTGTAGTTATCCTCTTTGATAACGATATTCAACACTATTCTAATTCACATATATTTTTTAGCTAAAGAGCAGCAGAGCCACGTTCGCCGGTACGGATTCTTACAGCATCCTGTACTTCGTAAACAAAAATTTTACCATCGCCGTACGCACCGGTTTTGATCTCTTCGACAATTTTCCGGATCAGAGGTTCTGCAACTTCCGGTTCAACAACAGTTTCTACTTTGATCTTAGGAAGAAGATTTACGCTGTATTCAGCACCGCGATAAAATTGTTTGTGTCCTTTCTGATTACCATATCCCATAATGTTACTGATCATAATACCGCTGACATTGGAAGCATCCAGGATTGCTTTCAGAGCCTCCAGTTTTTCCGGCTGGATAATGATTTCTAGTTTTTTCATAACTGATTCCCTCCTTCTCGATTTAAAAGAAAGAACAAAAAAGGCGTTCCCCGGATAATAGGGAACGCCATCGTTCTTGATACGCTTTATTATAGTGACTGATTTTGATTTGTCAAATTATTTTTTGAAAAAATACAAAAAATTCGCGCATTTATTAGGTGTTGACGGATAAAATGTCATTTGCTAGAATAAAAGATAAGTGAAAAAGATTCCTTTATCAAGAAAGTTTTAAGTTAACAAAGCAATAAGTCTGTATTTAGAAAGAAGATATATTTATACGGGGAGAAAAGGAGGAAAAATACATGATTAATCTCACATTCGGGGAGCAGGTAAAAATTGTCTTAAGCAGAAAAGATATGACAATTAAAGAGCTTGCAGAAGAAATCGAAGCAAGAACCGGGAAAAAGATGTCCCGTCAGAATCTGACACAGCGGCTTGGCAGAGATAATTTTCAGGAGCAGGATATGCGTATGATCGCAGATATTCTTGGATGCCCGTTCCAGCTCAGCATTCTGGGTAATGCGGATTCGGAAAAGGAAGCTTTGGATGAAGAAGAGATGCCGACGGGAAGAGAACTTGAGAAGCTTACCGCGAAAAAAGAAAGAAAGGCAGCAAGAGAAGAAGCAAAAAAGAATGTAGAACGTGATATTACAGTTGGAGAGATTGTAGATATACTTGAAGAGACCACAGCAGAACCGGAGGAAGAAGCTGTACAGATGGAACTGGAACTGGATGCGGCAGAGCCGGTTGCGGAAGAAGCAGAGACTCAGGAAGTATATGAAGAATCTGAAGAGGCAGAAGATGCTGCAGATTCAGAAGATACTGTGGCGACAGAAGCTTTGGAAGAGGAGGTTCTGACAGAAGAAGCAGAGCCATACACAGAACCGAAAGAAGTTCTTGAAGTAGCTGAAGAAATAATTCCAGAAGAGGTTTCCGAACCAGTTTATACAGAAGAAACTGCAGATATAGCGGAAGTGCAGGCAGACGATACTGTATATGAGGAACAGCCAGCTTGTACAGAACAGCCAGTGGATGCGGAAGCAGCATATCAGGAGCAGCCGGCGGATGAAGAGAACCAGGCAGAAGCTGACCAGACAGAAGAACCGGCAGCGGAAGAGATTCACGAGGAGAAGCATTCTCCGTTTTCGAAGCTTACAAAGCTGATTACTCCGAAAAAGGAAAAGAAATCTTCCGGATGGCCGCAGGATTTCCAGCCGATCAAGCGTCGGGAGGATATTGATGAAGATCTGGTAAATGGAGATGTGAACCCATATACCGGACATGAGTATCGGACAAACAGTGTGCGTATGCATCCACACAGAATCGGTTATGTACAGGTATATGACCGAAAAGATCACAAGTGGACAGACATGACAGAGTGGGCGTTCCTTGGGGTGGAAGAGCGAAAGAAAGCTACGATGGGAAAAGACTACGAGCCACCGATTTATCTGGATTAATCAACGAGTTATTTGTCAGAGCGGAAGATTCCGCTCTGATTTTTTAAAAATGGTAATTTTTACCGGAAAGTCAGAATAGTTTAGAACAGGCAGTTAGAAGGAAGGTGCAGGTGCTAGATTATGAAAAGCTTTATCCGGTATTTATATGAATATCAGAATGGAAAAAGGACAAGAAATACAGGTTTTGTAAAGGTTCTTGAGCAGGAAGAGGCGACCGTGGTCCAGATTTATGGGAGAGGATTTCCCGTAGCGGGAGGTCGTACACTGGAAATTTATCTGTTTTATGAAGAGGATGGACAGTGCATAGGGATCTTAATGGGAGAGATCAGAGGGGCGCAGGCAGCATTTGGTTATAAGCTGAGCTATACGACAGACGATGTGGGAGGAGATGGACAGTTTGGCAGGATTGGTGGAATGATCCTTCGGGCTGGAAACGGAGCGGATGCAGGATATTATGGAGCAGTCTGGGATGAGGCGAGACCGGTAGATGTTAGCAGGATGATTACGGAAGAAGAATGGAAGCTAAACAAATCGGGGAAAAATAAAAAAATTGCAAATGGCGGAGACGTGCTAAGCAATGAAAAATACGAGAAGCCAGGAAATGAGAAAATACTTGAGGAGAAAACAAGCCAGAGAAAATCTGAGAATATAGAAGAACAGGATACCTCAGAACAATCTAAAAACACAGATGCAGTTAGGAAATCGAAAAGCAACCCAAATGTGCCGGAAGAAAGAAATTCTCAGAACGCAAATTCAGATTTACCACCAAAAACCACAAAGGATATCATCTATAAGATCACCCGTCAGGAGCTTGCCGGACTTCCGCGAAAGGAATGGAAGCTTGCGAATAATCATTTTCTACTCCATGGATATTATAATTACCATCATCTGGTATCATTTGAAAAAGAAGGGAAATGCTGGATTGGGGTTCCGGGACTTTATTTTCCTGGTGAGCAGCGGGCGGCAGGAGCATTTGGATTCAGTCAGTTCATGAAGCCATCTGATGGTGAACTGGATCTGGAAGAATATGAGATTGAAGATGAGGAACATTTCGGTTACTGGTGCAGACCGGTAGGGGCAGTGATTCGAAAAGAAGTAAAGGAGAAGGAAGATGCGGCAGATATTGACCGAAGACGAAAAATACATGAAGGAAGCGATCCGTCAGGCGAAAAAAGCATGGAAGATTGAGGAAGTACCGATTGGTTGTGTGATCGTATATCAGGGGAAAATTATCGGACGAGGATACAACAGGCGGACAACGGATAAGAATCCCCTTGCACATGCAGAAATTTCTGCAATCAAAAAGGCAAGTAAGGTAATGGGTGACTGGCGGCTGGAAGAATGCACCTTATATGTAACGCTGGAACCATGTCAGATGTGTTCCGGAGCCATTGTACAGGCAAGGATTCCACGAGTGGTTGTTGGATGTATGAATCCGAAAGCCGGATGCGCCGGTTCCATCCTGAATCTTCTACAGGTGGAAGCGTTTAATCATCAGGCAGAGCTTACGACAGGAGTTCTGGAAGAAGAATGCTCACAGATGATGAAGAGCTTTTTCAAGGAACTGCGCAAGAAGCAGAAGATGAAAAAGAAAGAACAGGAATCAGCAAATATGCCGGAAGAAAATCCTTAATCGAAGAACCTGTCAAAGGCAGGCTTTTTTGCATGAAAAAAGCTACGGAAGCAAAATCCGTAGCTTTTATAATTTCTTTTTTCTGTGCGCTGTGCGTCGAACTAAAGCCTACCAAACGTTACTCTGGCTGTAAACTCAACCCAGGCTACCTTACGGCACCCGAGAGGTTCTGCTTAGTGCTGCTTCGTTCCCGACCTGACACGGTTCACAGAGTCCCGCCGCGTAAGACCCAAATCTCAACGCCACAAACCAGAGGCAGCTTTGACAAGTAAAGCCCTCGGCACAGCATCACCCCCACTATAGCGGATTGTAGGTACAGGGTACCGCTAGCACCCCGGCTGCACAGAACATTATTTTACCGTGTTTTTGTAAAAATGTCAATGTATCTGAGGAGATTTTATTTTATCATTTTGGTTTACGCCAATCTGAAAATGGAGTATGATACTAAAGATAAAACTTTTTGGAAACGGAAAGGAAACGATATGAAAGTACTTTTAGGTGCAGTCAATGCGAAATATATACATTCCAATCTGGCAGTCTACTGTCTGAAAGCATATGCGGAAAAGTATGGTGATACATCAGATGAGATCAGTATTGGAGAATATACGATCAATCAGCAGCTCGATGAGATTCTGCGGGATATCTACAAAAGGAAGCCGGACATGCTCTGTCTGTCCTGCTATATCTGGAATCTTACTTATATTGAAGAGATCTGCAGGGAGATCAAGAAAGTGATGCCGCAGATCATCATCTGGATAGGCGGACCGGAGGTATCTTATGATGGAGTAAAGGTGCTGGAGCGTCTGCCAGAAGTGGATGGCGTCATGAAAGGAGAAGGGGAGCAGACTTTCTGCGATCTTTTACACTTTTATCAGGACAAGACAGCGGACGGACTTCAGAATATGAAAGGAATCGTATACCGGGAACAGACCGGGCAGATTGTGGAAAATGAATGGCGCAAGACCATGGATCTGAGTAAGGTTCCGTTTGTATATGAGAACATGGAGCTTTTTGAACATAAGATTATTTATTATGAGACAAGCCGTGGATGTCCGTTTTCGTGCAGTTATTGTCTTTCTTCTATAGATAAGTGTCTGCGGTTCCGTGATCTGGAACTGGTAAAAAAAGAACTGCAATTTTTTATCGATCATAAAGTACCTCAGGTTAAATTTGTAGACCGTACATTTAACTGCAAACATGATCACGCCATGACAGTCTGGCGTTATATCAAAGAGCATGATAACGGCATTACCAATTTCCATTTTGAGGTTGCGGCAGACCTTTTGAATGAAGAAGAAATGGAATTGATAAAAACCATGCGACCGGGGCTGATCCAGCTGGAAATCGGTGTGCAGTCTACCAACCTGGATACGATACGTGAGATTCACCGGACAATGAAATTTGAACAGATTGCAGAAGTGGTAAGGAGAATCAATTCTTATGGTAATGTACATCAGCACCTGGATCTGATCGCAGGATTGCCGTATGAAGATTATGAAAGCTTTGGGAAATCCTTTGATGATGTTTATGCACTGGAACCGGAGCAGCTGCAGCTTGGTTTTCTGAAAGTACTGAAGGGTTCTTATATGGAAGAGAAGAAAGACGATTACGGACTGGTTTATAAAGGAATGCCACCGTATGAAGTTTTGTATACAAAGTGGCTTCCATATGAGGATACCCTGCGCCTGAAAGGGATCGAGGAAATGGTGGAGACCTACTATAACAGCAGGCAGTTCTGTTACACGCTTCCTTATCTGATCCGACACTTTAAAAGACCATTTACGCTTTTTGAAAAGCTGGCAGAGTATTATGAAGAAAATGGGTTGGATACTTTAAGTCATGCACGCACGGCAAGATATGAGATCCTGTATGATTTTGCAAGATTTTATGATGCAGAAAGATGTGAGGCGTATAAGCAGCTTCTGACACTGGACTTTTATCTGAGGGAGAATGCAAAGAGCCGTCCGTTATTTGCAGGCGATGAGCGGATTTCCAAAGAAGAGTTCCGCCTGTTCTATGACCGTGAGGATGAAGAGAGGCGTTATCTGGAAAATTATGAAAATATGGAGAAGCGGCAGCTTAGAAAAATGACGCACATTGAGAGGTTTTCTTATGATGTTCTGGGGGATATGAAAGAGGAAGAATGTGTGCTTCTGTTTGACTACCAGAACCGGAACCCACTGGATCATCAGGCAAAGGTATTTTGTGTTACAGAAGAAATCCGGGAATTATGCAAACAGTAACATCTGACAGTAGTAATGGATATCTTGAAAAAAGAAATGAAAGAGTATAGAATGAAAACAAATGTGTGATTTGAGGTGAAAAAAAGTGTTTAATCCAAAACAGACACGGAAGATAGCGGCAGTGATTATTCTTGTTGTTATTGTTGCAATGGTAGCAACATCAATTATTCCATATATCATATAAAATCAGGAGGATTTTTTTGATGGCGGCACGAAAGAAAAAGAGAGAGTTAAGTGAAAAGGCACAAAAGCGTATCCGGCAGAGAAATCTGCATGTGGGGATTACGGTTATTGCAGCCATCGTGATTATTTTCTCCGTGATTCAGTTCACATTATGGCGGTATGTGAGCAAGGTAGATGAGGAGCATATCTGCAAAAATGTTTTTATAGGGAAGACAGATGTATCCGGAATGACCAAGGAAGAAGCAGTGAAAGCGGTAAATAATACACTTGGAGATTATCGGAACAAGCAACTTGTACTGAAGGTAAAAGATCAGGGCGCAGATGTGTCAATCGAGGAAATGGGAGCGGAAGTAGAAAATATTGATAAGCTTGCAAAAAAGGCGGTCGGATACGGAAAAAATGGAAGCATCTGGAGCCGCTATCAGAAGATACATAATTTAGATAAGAAGAAATATGTCATAGATGAAAGCTTTAAAGTTGATGAAGCAAAACTCAGAGAGCTGATCCAGGAACGTGCGGTTCCGCTGGAACAGAAAGCGGTCAATGCATCGGCATCCTATAACGGAAGCGGATTCGATCTGACAGATGAAGCAGAAGGTTATACGGTTGATGTAGATAAATCTGTGAAGAAGATTAAGAATTTCATGAACAAAAAATGGAATTACGAGGACGCAGAAGTCGAGTTAAAGCTGGATACGGAAGAGCCGACAATCAAAAAGGCAGATCTGGAATCCCTGCAGGATGAGCTTGGCTCTTATACGACAAACGCCGGATGGGGGGACCGCGTGCAGAACATCAGGCGAGCAACGGAGCTGATCAACGGAACTGTTGTTATGCCGGGAGAAGAATTTTCAGTGGAACAGGCCACACTTCCTTACACAGAAGAGAATGGCTATGTGGCAGGAAGTGCCTATGAGAACGGACAGATTGTAGAGAGTATCGGAGGTGGTCTGTGTCAGGTATCTACGACGCTTTATAATGCGGTTCTTTATGCGGAACTGGAGGTCACCCGGCGTGCACCGCATTCCATGAGTGTCAGCTATGTAGAACCATCAAGGGATGCAATGATAGCGGAAGGAATCAGTGATTTTAAATTTGTCAATAATTACGATACACCGATCCTGATTGAAGGATATATCGATGGCAATAACCAGCTTGGTTTTTATATTTACGGAAAAGATACCAGAGCTGCAGGACATTCCGTGGAATTTGAAAGTGAGACTCTGGAGACAACAGAGTATACGAAAAAGTATGTAGAAGATACGGAAAGTGCGGTCGGCTCACAGGAAACAGAGGGAGCCGGAATGGATGGAAGCACGGCACGGCTCTGGAAAGTTACCTATGAAAACGGAGAAGAGGTCAGCCGGGAAGTAATCAATAACAGCACCTATCAGACTTCTGATGTTACCGTGAAAGTCGGGACAAAATCAGATAATGCAGAGGCAACTAAGCTGGTGGAGGAAGCAATTGCAACCCAGGATCAGGAGAAGATTAATGCGGCGATCAGCAAGGCATCTGCACTTAAGTAATAAAAAGCAGGCGGCTGTTGGAAAGAATGGCAGAACAGAAAGAGGATAAAAGTATGAAAGCAGGAAGAGTGTCACAGACCGTCTATCGGCGTTCGGTTTTAAAACAGATACAGAATAATATAGAAGGTATAGATTTTTTAAGACCGTCACAGGAGGAAACCTGTTATATAGCAGATGAAAGTGAAGAGCGGATCACAATCGCAACGGATGTTTCATTAGCCGGAAATGAAAAAGATCTTGGAGTATTTGCCATAGCGCAGGCAGTGGATCAGCTGGCTTCCAGAGGAGCGCGGGCATATGGGATCAGTGTCCGGATCATGCTCCCGACGTTTGCCTATGAGTCCAGATTGAAAGCGATGATGGTGGAGATTTCGGAGATATGTAAAGAAAAAGGTCTCAGGGTTTTCTTTGCAGATGCGCAAAGTGTAAATGGGATCCAGACGAGTATTGTTCATGTAACAGCACACGGTGAGGCAAAAAAAGAACAGCTGTTTGCAAGCAGATCGGCAAAAGCAGGCGAAGAGATTGTCCTGGTTAAATGGATTGGTATGGAAGGAACCTTACGGATCATACGGGAAGAAGGGGCGGCTCTGGCAGAGCGGTTTGCGCCGGGATTCTTAAATAAGTTGGAAGATATGAGAGATGAAATTTTCAGTGACAGGGCAATGGAGATTGCCGGCCGGAACGGGGTGTCAGCAATGCATCCGATCGGAGAAGGAGGGATTCTTGCAGCACTTTGGGATATGGCAGAAGGTGTAGGAATTGGTCTTTCGGTAGAGATGAAGAAAATGACGGTACGTCAGGAAACGATTGAAGTCTGTGAAGTATTTCATCTGAATCCTTACCAGCTTACCAGTACAGGAGCGGTTCTTATGGTGACACCGAAGGGTGAAGAACTAAAGGAAAGACTGAAAAGGGAAGGTATTCCGGCAGAGATCATCGGACACACAACAGAAGGAAACGAGAGAATCATCTGGGGTGGGGGAGAAAAAAGATTTCTCGACAGACCGGCACCGGACGAACTGGCACGAATTTATGAAATGAAGGAGAATGTAAATGCTTAATATTGTACTTTTTGAACCGGAAATCCCGGCAAATACCGGAAATATCGGAAGGACCTGTGTGGCGACGAATACCAGACTTCATCTGATCGAGCCACTTGGTTTCCGGTTAAATGAAAAGAACCTGAAACGGGCAGGGATGGATTACTGGGAACATCTGGATGTGACGACTTATATTGATTACCGGGATTTTATGGAAAAAAATCCGGGAGCGAAGATTTATATGGCAACTACAAAATCACCGAATCTTTATACGGATGTTAAATATGAACCGGACTGTTATATCATGTTCGGAAAAGAAAGCGCAGGGATTCCGGAAGAAATCCTCTGTCACCACAAGGAAGACAGCATCCGGATTCCGATGATCGGAGATATCCGTTCACTGAATCTTGGAAATTCGGTTGCGATCGTGTTATATGAAGCGCTCCGGCAGAATGGGTTTGCCGGAATGAATACAGAAGGACATCTTCACAGACTGGAATGGGATGAATAAAAAAGTGCTGCAAGGCTAAAAACGCTTTGCAGCACTTTTACTATTGTGAAAAAAATGACCATATAAAATATTTTAAATAATCAACGCATTTAATGGCATTTATCGGTAAAAGTGATGACAATATTTGGAAATTGTATAAGAAAAAATACAATCGTGTGTAAACCAGTGGACATATTTCATAAAAAAGGATATAATAAATGGAAAGTGATATAGAGAATGGAGATAAGTATCATGAAATATAAACAAAGCGTATATAAAACCTTTGCACTCATCAGTCAGTTAGGCATCAGTATACTGGTTCCCATTTTGCTATGCACTTTTTTTGGTACATGGCTGGAAAAGAAGGTTTCTTTTCCAGTTTTTATCCCTTTGGTGATAGTGGGTGTATTGGCAGGCCTGCGCAATGCATGGGTACTTGCGAGACATGCGAATGAAGATCCGGAAGACAAAAACAAAAATTGAGCAGGGAGGAATGAAACAACATGAGTAAGACAGACAATACCGTACTGAAGGATATGATCATCACTATGCTTCTGTATGGAATAATCGTACAGATTGTATGTCTGATTATCCCAGGGGATCATCTGAGAATGACAGCAGGGCTTTGGATCGGGGTGGCTGCAGGTGTTTTCATGGTAATCCATATGAAAAACTCGTTGGATGAGGCGGTACTTTATGGAGAACAGGAAGCACAGAGATACATGCAGAAATCTTACGCGATAAGATATCTGGTTGTAGTTGTAGTATTTATAGCCGTCAGCTGGCTTCGGATTGCGAATGTACTTACACTGTTTGCAGGAATTATGAGTTTAAAGCTTGCGGCATATTTGCAGCCAATTATGCATAAGCTTTTCGCTAAATTCAAAAAATCTAAGTAAAGGAGGTAGAGCGCGTGGGGAACAGCTTAGGAATGCTGGCAGCTAAGGAGCCGGATTTTCAAATTCACGGTCTCGTTAAATTCCAGTTATTTGGGCAGGAGTTATGGCTCACCACTACACATGTCAGCATATTGATTGTAGCGTTATTACTGCTGATTTTTGCGTTGGTTGTCCGAGCTAAGCTGAGCGATGCCGAAGGCAAACCCGGAACCCTGCAGAATATTGCCGAGCTTATCGTTGAGATGCTTGACAATATGGTAAAAGGAAGCATGGGGAAAAACGGACTGGCGTTCCGGAATTATATCGGGTCTTTGTTTTTGTTTTTGATTGTGGCAAACCTTTCGGGACTTTTGGGGCTTCGGCCACCAACTGCAGATTATGGTGTAACACTTCCACTTGGACTTATCACATTTGTGCTGATTCAGTTCAATAACATCAAATACAACAAAATTGAGGCATTTACAGGCCTGTTCAAACCATTGCCGTTCTTGTTCCCAATCAATCTGATCGGGGAGATCGCAGCACCATTTTCCATCTCACTTCGTCTGTTTGGAAATGTGCTGTCCGGTACTGTAATCATGGGACTTATCTATGGTCTTCTGTATAAGATCGCATGGGCATGGCCGGGATTTCTACACATCTATTTCGATGTGTTCTCGGGAGCAATTCAGGCATATGTATTTTGCATGCTGACGATGGTATATATCAATGACAAGATGCCGTCAGCGGAGTAAAAAGCAAACTGGGATCTAAGTTCAGACAGTATCAGGTTTGCAGTGATTAAGGAGGAAAATTATTATGGGTAATATTTCAAATGAAGCTTTAGTTTTAGCGTGTTCAGCAATCGGCGCAGGACTTGCGATGATCGCAGGTATTGGTCCTGGTGTAGGACAGGGTATTGCGGCAGGTCATGGTGCATCTGCAGTAGGACGTAACCCGGGAGCAAGATCAGACATCACGTCTACAATGCTTTTAGGACAGGCAGTAGCAGAGACAACAGGTCTGTACAGTTTGGTTATTGCACTTATTCTCTTGTTCGCAAACCCGCTTCTTGGAAAGCTGTAAAAAAGGTTTTGCCTGTAAAATAAGAGAAAGGAGGCAACGCCTTGGAACGTTTGTTTAATCTGGATGCGCAGCTTCTTTTTGATGCCTGTGTCATGGCACTCAGTATGCTTGTCATGTTCACGTTTCTGTCATATCTGCTTTTCAAACCGGTAAGAAAACTTCTGGAGGACAGAAAGCAGAGAGTTGCTGATGAACAGGAGTCAGCAAAGAATGACCGGAAAGAGGCAGCCGTTTACAAAGAAGAATACGAACAGAAATTAAAAGAAATCGATAAAGAGGCGCAGGCTATTCTCAGTGAAGCACGGAAAAAAGCGATGAAGACCGAAAATGAAATTGTTGCAGAAGCAAAAGAAGAAGCAGCAAGGATCATCACACGTGCCAATAATGAGATCGAACTGGAACGGAAGCGTGCGCTTGATGATATGAAGCAGGAGATGATCGCCATTGCATCAGCAATGGCAGGTAAAGTAGTAGCAGCTTCGATCGATACCAGTGTACAGGATGAACTGATCGAAGAGACATTAAAAGAAATGGGAGAACAGACATGGCTAAGCTAGTATCAAAGGTATATGGTGACGCCCTGTTTGAAGCTGCCCGTGACTGCGGAAAAATGGATGAGATATTCGAGGAAGTACAGAGTATCGGAGTGATCCTCGAAGAAAATGCAGAGCTTCAGAAGATTCTCGGAAATCCGAGAGTTATGCGTGAAGACAAAGAGCAGATGATCGAGACGATTTTCCGCGGACGTGTTTCAAATGAGATTGTAGAGCTGATGAAGCTGATGATCGAAAAAGGGCGCTACAGCAAGATAGATTCTGTATTTGAATATTTTATCGGACTTGTAAAAGAAGAAAAGAAAATCGGGATTGCATATATCGCTACAGCAGTAGAACTGAGCGAGGCACAGAAAGAAGCAGTCATGCAGCGGCTTCTTCAGACGACAAAATATGAATCCTTTGAGATGAATTATCAGGTAGATGCTTCTCTGATCGGCGGAATGGTGATCCGTATCGGTGACAGAGTTGTGGATACAAGTATTAAGACAAAGCTGTATGAACTGTCAAAGAGCCTGAAGAAAATTCAGGTATAGCAGTTAGAATTAGTAGAAAGAAGGTGGATTCGCTCCATGAATTTAAGACCAGAAGAAATAAGTTCTGTGATCAAAGAACAGATTGAAAGATATTCCTCTGAGCTGAACGTATCGGATGTCGGAACGGTTATTCAGGTGGCAGATGGTATTGCGCGTGTCCACGGCCTTGAAAATGCAATGCAGGGTGAACTTTTGGAGTTCCCTTCAGAAGTATACGGAATGGTTCTGAACCTGGAAGAGGACAACGTAGGTGCTGTTCTTCTGGGAGATCATAAGAATATCAATGAAGGTGATACTGTAAAGACAACCGGACGAGTTGTAGAGGTTCCGGTAGGCGACTGTATGCTTGGCCGTGTAGTTAATGCACTTGGACAGCCAATCGATGGAAAAGGACCAATCCAGGCAACCAGGCATCGTCAGATCGAGCGTGTGGCACCGGGGGTTATTTCCCGTAAGTCAGTAGATACACCGCTTCAGACAGGTATTAAAGCGATCGACTCCATGGTTCCGATCGGTCGTGGACAGAGAGAGCTGATCATCGGTGACAGACAGACCGGTAAGACAGCGATCGCGATTGATACGATCATCAACCAGAAAGGGCAGGGCGTAAAGTGTATTTATGTAGCAATCGGTCAGAAAGCTTCGACCGTAGCTTCTCTTGTTAAGACTCTGGAGACCTTTGGGGCAATGGATTATACAACTGTAGTTGTGTCAACAGCCAGTGAGCTTGCACCACTGCAGTACATCGCACCGTATTCAGGATGTGCGATGGGAGAAGAATGGATGGAGAACGGAGATGATGTACTGATCGTTTATGATGACCTGTCCAAACATGCAACTGCATACCGTACCCTTTCCTTACTTCTGAAACGTCCACCTGGACGTGAGGCTTATCCGGGAGATGTATTCTATCTGCATTCAAGACTTCTTGAAAGAGCAGCCCGTCTTTCAGATGAACTTGGCGGAGGTTCACTTACTGCACTTCCGATTATCGAGACACAGGCAGGTGACGTATCAGCATACATTCCTACCAACGTTATTTCCATCACAGACGGACAGATTTATCTGGAAACAGAGATGTTCAACTCTGGTTTCAGACCGGCCGTTAATGCCGGACTTTCTGTATCCCGTGTAGGTGGATCGGCACAGATCAAGGCGATGAAGAAGATCGCTGGTACAATCCGTATTGATCTTGCACAGTACCGTGAGCTGGCATCCTTTGCACAGTTCGGATCGGAACTGGATGCAGAGACTTCCGAACGTCTGGCACAGGGAGTCCGGATCAAAGAGATCCTGAAACAGCCGCAGTACCAGCCGATGCCGGTAGAATACCAGATTATTATCATTTATGCAGCAGTTAAGAAGCTTCTTCTTGATATTGCGGTAGAAGATATTCTGGCTTTTGAAAGCGGACTTTTTGATTATATTAAGACAAAATATCCGGAAATTCCAGAATCTATCAAGAATGACAAAGTGCTGAAGGAAGAAGTAGAAGAAGCTCTCAGA
This sequence comes from Coprococcus sp. AM11-30B, assembly GCF_027674365.1. Lineage (NCBI taxonomy): Bacteria > Bacillati > Bacillota > Clostridia > Lachnospirales > Lachnospiraceae > Coprococcus > Coprococcus sp. AM11-30B. The sequence continues at coordinate 63,875 of NZ_JAQDVB010000018.1, forward strand.
AAAGCAATCGGAGAATATAAAGAACAATTTCAGGCAAGGTAGGTGATACAAAGTGGCATCTATGAGAGATATCAAGCGTCGCCGTACCAGTGTACAGAGCACGCAGCAGATTACAAAAGCCATGAAACTTGTCTCTACCGTAAAGCTGCAGAAAGCAAGAACCCGGGCAGAAGAATCAAAGCCGTATTTTGACTGTATGTATGCAACAATGACCTCTCTGCTTGCAAAGGCAGGGAATATCAATCATCCATATCTGAAAGCAGATGATTCGAAGAAGAAAGCAGTCATTGTTGTAACATCCAATCGTGGACTGGCAGGTGGATATAACTCCAATGTAGTGAAGATGGTGACTGAAAACGAAGCCTTTACGAAGGAGAATATCCGGATCTATGCAATTGGAGGAAAAGGACTGGAACTTCTGAAACACAAAGGATATGATATTGTCGCTGATTATTCAGAGATGATCGAAGAACCGTCCTATGATGATGCGAAGAGTATTACCAAAAGACTTCTGACAGATTTTGAAAATGGTGAGATTGGTGAGATCTATCTGATCTACACATTTTTCAAAAATACGGTAAGTCACATTCCGACGATGATCAAAGTCCTTCCGGCAGAGGTGCAGGAAGAAGCGGGAGAAGAGGATGCAAAGGCGCAGCTTACACCGATGAACTTTGAACCGGAAGCGGAAGAGGCAATCAGCCTTCTTGTTCCGAAATATATCAGCAGCATTCTGTATGGCGCATTTGTGGAAGCAGTTGCCAGTGAGAACGGTGCACGTATGCAGGCGATGGATTCGGCAACCAGCAATGCGGAAGAGATGATAGATGATTTGGAATTGAAATATAACAGAGCACGTCAGGGTGCGATCACACAGGAACTTACCGAGATCATTGCCGGAGCAGAGGCGATCGGATAAATACAGGTTTCTGTATGTAAGGAGGAGAAAATGGCAGATAAAAATATAGGGAAAATTACCCAGGTTATCGGTGCCGTTCTTGACCTTAAGTTTTCGGAAGGATACTTGCCGGAGATCAACGATGCGGTTGAGATTACGCGCAAGGATGGAGGAAAACTTGTGGTAGAAGTTGCACAGCATCTGGGTGATGATATCGTAAGATGTATCGCCATGGGACCGACAGACGGACTGGTGCGAGGCATGGACGCCGTAGCAACCGGGGGACCGATTTCAGTTCCGGTTGGCGAAGCAACACTCGGACGTATCTTCAACGTACTGGGTGAGCCGATTGATGAAAAAGAGGCTCCGAAGGATGTTGAATACGCACCGATTCACAGAAAAGCTCCAAGCTTTGAAGAGCAGGCAACACAGACAGAGATGCTGGAGACAGGTATCAAGGTTGTTGACCTTCTGTGCCCATATCAGAAAGGTGGAAAAATCGGTCTGTTCGGTGGAGCTGGTGTAGGAAAGACCGTTCTTATCCAGGAACTGATTACCAATATTGCAACGGAGCATGGCGGCTATTCTGTATTCACTGGTGTAGGAGAACGTACCCGTGAAGGAAATGACCTTTACTATGAGATGACAGAATCCGGAGTTATCAAAAAGACAGCGATGGTATTCGGTCAGATGAATGAACCACCTGGAGCACGTATGAGAGTCGGACTTACAGGACTGACTCTTGCAGAATATTTTCGTGATAAAGGTGGAAAGGATGTACTTCTTTTCATTGATAACATTTTCCGTTTTACACAGGCAGGTTCCGAAGTATCAGCGCTTCTTGGACGTATGCCTTCAGCGGTAGGTTATCAGCCGACACTGCAGACAGAAATGGGTGCGCTGCAGGAGCGTATCACATCCACGAAGAACGGATCCATCACATCCGTGCAGGCAGTATATGTGCCAGCCGATGACCTTACTGACCCGGCTCCGGCAACAACATTTGCCCATCTGGATGCAACGACCGTACTTTCCCGTGCGATCACAGAGCTTGGTATTTACCCGGCTGTAGATCCACTGGAATCTACTTCACGTATTCTGGATCCACACATTGTCGGAGAAGAACACTATAAAGTAGCCCGTGGAGTACAGGAAATTCTTCAGAAATACAAAGAACTGCAGGATATCATTGCAATTCTTGGTATGGATGAACTTTCCGAAGAAGATAAGCTGGTCGTATCCAGAGCAAGAAAGATCCAGAGATTCCTTTCCCAGCCATTCCACGTTGCGACACAGTTTACAGGTCTGGAAGGACGTTATGTTCCAATTGGCGAGACAATTCAGGGATTTAAAGAGATCCTCGAAGGAAAGCATGATGATATTCCGGAGGGATATTTCCTGAATGCAGGTAATATCGATGACGTGCTTGCCCGTGTGAAATAGGAGGGACGTCCTATGGCAGATAAATTTAAACTTAACATTATTTCGCCGGAAAAGAAGTTTCTGGAGGGTGACTGCGAATTCCTTGAATTTGTAAGTACTGAGGGAGAGCTTGGCATCTATGCAAAGCATATTCCGCTGACGACGATTCTTGAACCATGTGTGATGCGAATCCACAATGACGGGGAGATTAAGAAAGCGGCAATCCTTGGAGGATTTGTAGAAATCCTGCAGGAGAAGGTAACGGTGCTTGCAGAAGATGCACAGTGGCCGGATGAAATTGATGTGGCACGTGCCGAAGCGGCGAAGAAGCGCGCTGAGGACAGAATTGCTGCGAAGCAGGAAGGCACAGACATGCGTCGTGCAGAGGCAGCACTGAAAAGAGCAGTTGCCCGAATTGGAGCAACTCAGTCATAAAGCATTAAAAACCGAGAATCCTTTGTTGGATTTTCGGTTTTTTTAATGAAGGAAAACTGGACAATAAGGAGGAATTTGCCTATAATAATTTTATTATATGATGATACCAGGGTCATAAGGTCAGAAAGCCGATGCAAGCTTGCTTGCAAGAGGATTTTTGACCTCTTGATCCGCCAAAAACATGAGTAAGTAGCCATTTTTCAAAGAAAAATGAGCGGATTACGAATGTTTTTGAGGATTGCGAGAGTGCCAAAGCACGTAGCAATCTGGTATCAAAGGGGTCAAAATACTTTTTGACCCCAACATCATTATATAGCGTAAAAAAGAGTATGAATGGCAGGATAAAATTGAGAGGATAAAGGGATGAACAAACAGGACCAAATGACAATGCAGGAAGCGGAAAGAAAGATGGAATCTTTGAGGGAAGTGTTTCAGGTTGTCAGACTGGTAGACGGGAAAATGCTGATGGATCGGGAAAAACGGATAAATGCAGGAGATTTATCTGAAACGTGTCAGTGTTACACTTTCTGGAAAAAAGACAAGGAATGCAAGAACTGCAGCTCTCTTCTGGCACTGAAAGAACAGACGCAGAAGATAAAATTTGAATTTCTGGATTCGCAGGTATTTCAGGTCATCTCGCGTTATGTTGAGATTGATGGCAGACCTTATGTTATGGAAATGATTCAGAATCTTGATGAGAGTATTCAGATTGATCAGGAAGGGTATGAGAAGCTGATCAGTAAACTTTCAGGATATAATGAAAAGTTATATACGGATGTACTGACCGGGATATATAATCGGCGTTTTTTTGAAGAAGAGATCAAAAAGATGGAGGATGAAGCCGGAATTGCAGTGATCGATCTGGATGATTTTAAGCTCCATAACGATACTTATGGACACAGTGCAGGAGATGCGGCACTTATAACGACTGCGAACATTATCAAAAAATATATCCGGAAGACAGATATTCTGATCCGGTATGGTGGAGATGAATTTTTACTGATCCTACCTTCGATTAAGAAGCATATTTTTGAGGATAAGCTGAAACTGATCCAGGAAAAAATCCACGATGCGGTTGTGCCGAATTATGAGAAAATGCAGCTTTCGGTCAGCATCGGCGGAGCTATATTCCGCGAAGGCAATATTGAAGATGCTGTTGCCAGTGCTGACAGACAGATGTATATAGCTAAAAATTATAAAAATATGGTTGTCACAGAATGGGATGAAAATGGAAAGAAAAAGGAAGAAAATTCTGCATCAGAAAAACTGAAACAACAGATCCTTATCGTGGATGATTCGGAAATAAACCGCGAGATTCTGAAAGAGATCCTGAAAGAGGACTACCGGATCCTGGAGGTGGCTAATGGAGAAGAATGTCTGGAACAACTGGAACGGTATGGAACAGGGATTTCACTAGTGCTGCTCGATATTGTGATGCCGGAAATAGATGGATTTGAAGTCCTTGCTGCGATGAACCAGAATCATTGGATTGAAGATATTCCGGTAATCATGATTTCCAGTGAAGATTCAGATAGCTATATCAGACGGGCATATGAGATGGGCGTTTCAGATTACATCAGCCGCCCGTTTGATGCGAAAATCGTATATCAACGCGTCCTGAACATGATCAAGCTATATGCAAAACAGAGGAGACTGATCCGTCTGGTGACCAGGCAGATTTACGAAAAAGAGAGAAACAACCGAATGCTGATCGGTATCCTGAGTCAGATTGTTGAGTTCAGAAACGGAGAAAGCGGTCGGCATGTGATCCATATCAATCTGATCACACAGCTTTTACTGGAACAACTGGTGAAAAAGACAGGAAAATATCAGCTCTCATGGGAAGATAGATTTTTGATTGCAACAGCATCGGCTTTGCATGATATCGGAAAGATTGGAATTGACGAGAGAATTCTGAACAAACCGGGAAAGCTTACCAAAGAGGAATTTGAGATTATGAAGGCACATACCTTGATCGGTGCACAAATGCTGGATAATCTGGATATGTACCGGAATGAAAAGCTGCTCAAGCTTGCATATGAGATTTGCCGCTGGCATCATGAAAGATATGATGGAAAGGGATATCCGGACGGACTTGTCGGAGAAGAAATTCCGATTTCGGCACAAGTAGTATCGCTGGCGGATGTGTACGATGCCCTGGTGAGTGAACGTGTTTACAAGAAGGCATTTTCGCATGAAAAAGCACTGGAAATGATCAGGAATGGTGAATGCGGTACATTTAACCCACTGTTACTCCAGTGTATGACCGAAGCGCAGGATAAATTAAAGACAATGATGGAAGTGGCAGAAAAAGAATAAAAAGGAGTAGAAAAGACAGAATGAAGGCACTTGTAATTGCAGAAAAACCTTCTGTTGCGCGTGATATTGCGCGCGTACTTAAATGTGGGAAAAAGATAAATGGAGCAATTGAAGGAGAGTGTTATATTGTAACCTGGGGACTTGGTCATCTGGTTACGCTGGCAGATCCGGAAGATTACGATAAAAAATATAAAGAGTGGAAAATGGATGTGCTTCCGATGAAGCCGGCTCCATTTAAGCTTGAAGTAATAAAGCAGACCGGAAAACAGTTCGCAGCAGTGAAAACACAGATTCACCGCAAGGATGTGAATGAGATTATCATTGCTACGGATGCAGGACGAGAAGGAGAGTTAGTAGCAAGGCTGATTCTGGAAAAAGCAGGAAGCAAAAAGCCGATCAAGAGGCTGTGGATCTCATCTGTAACGGATAAAGCAATCAGAGAAGGTTTTGCAAAGTTGAAGAACGGGCATGAGTATGATTCGCTTTACGATGCTGCAATGTGTCGTGCTGAGGCAGACTGGCTGGTTGGAATCAATGCAACAAGGGCACTGACCTGTAAATATAATGCGCAGCTTTCCTGTGGACGTGTGCAGACGCCAACGCTTGCAATGATTGCAAAGAGAGAAGAAAAGATCCGTAGTTTTGTTCCGGAAGGTTATTATGGAATGACCGCAAAAGGACAAAATATTATGCTGACATGGCAGGATCAGAAGTCAAAGAGTTATCGCTCATTCGATAAAGAGAAAATGACCGGACTGATGAAAAAGCTGGATGAACAGAAAGCGGTAGTGGAAGAGATAAAAAAAACACCGAAAAAAACGTATGCACCGCTTTTGTATGATCTGACAGAGCTGCAGAGAGAAGCCAATCAGCGGTTTGGATATTCGGCGAAAGAGACGCTGAATATCATGCAGAGACTGTATGAGAATCATAAGGTGCTGACCTATCCGAGAACGGATTCAAGATATCTGAGCAAAGACATTGTTCCGACGATCAAGGACCGTCTGGAGGCGTGTGGTACAGGACCGTACCGTAAGCTTGCAATGACAGCGCAGAAAAAGGATCTGAGTGGAAAGCTCGCTTTTGTAAATGATGCAAAGGTATCGGATCATCATGCGATCATCCCAACGGAGCAGTTTGTGGATCTGAGTCATATGACAAATGAAGAGCGGAAGATTTATGATCTGGTTGTACGGCGTTTTCTTGCTGTGCTTTATCCGTCATTTGAGTATGAGCAGACACAGATTATGGTGAAGGTTGGCGGTGAAACTTTCCTTGCGTCTGGAAAGATTGTGAAAGCGCAGGGATGGCGGGCTGCTTATGAAGAGGAAGTCTATTCAGATGAGGATGAAGAAGAGGAAGAAGCGTATGAGTCTGGAAAGGGTTTGAAGGGACAGACACTGCCGGAACTGGAAAAAGGACAGGAGATTAAAGGACTTGTGTTGTCATTGACAGAAGGTAAAACGAAGCCACCGGCACATTTTAATGAAGCAACACTTTTGTCAGCAATGGAAAACCCGACGGCTTATATGGAAAGCCATGACAAAGCGATGGCGAAAACGCTTGGCGAGACAGGAGGATTGGGAACGGTTGCGACAAGAGCGGATATTATTGAAAAACTTTTTAAAAGCTTTTTGCTGGAAAAGCGTGGAAAGGATATCTATCTTACATCGAAAGCGAAACAGCTTCTGGAACTTGTGCCGGAAGAGTTAAAACAGCCGGAACTTACAGCAGACTGGGAAATGCGTTTGTCGCAGATTGCGAAGGGAAAGCTTTCGCGGAAGGATTTTATGAAGGATATTGATAAATATACGGATCAGGTGGTTTCTGAGATTAAGGCGGGAGCAGGAACGTTCCGGCATGATAATCTGACAAATAGTAAATGTCCGCGATGTGGTAAGAGAATGCTTGCAGTGAAAGGAAAGAACAGTGAGATGCTGGTTTGTCAGGACAGAGAGTGCGGATACCGCGAAACAGTATCACGGACAACGAATGCGAGATGTCCTGTGTGTCACAAGAAGATGCAGCTGAAAGGAAGAGGGGATGGACAGATTTTTGTGTGTGTCTGCGGACATAAGGAGAAGCTGACATCGTTCCAGGAGAGACGGAAGAAAGAAGGTGCGGGAGTCAGCAAGAAGGATGTGCAGAAATATTTAAGACAGCAGAAGGATGAGCCAGTGAATAATCCATTTGCGGATGCGCTGGCTAAGATTAAGTTGTAGGTGGCGAATGGGATGGCGTGTGGAAGGTTTGGCTTTCTGGTGCGTTTCATTGACTTGATGGCTGTAGTACAAAACGGAACCGGAAAGTCAAACCTTCCACACGCCTGTGCATTGGCAGACGAGGATGTTGTGGTGAAGTGGAAAAAACAGAGTTTATCTTTACTTATTTATTGCTTTTGGATGAACATAGGCTTAAATTCATGATCTTTTTCAAAATGGGACTCATCTACACGTATGAAAGCAGATCCGATTTTGGCATGAAGATAAGGGATAATATCGCTGTCGTAATTGCAGATGGTGTTGAGTGCAAAGACATGATGATTATCCGGATTGTCCATATATTCGTCATCTTCATTACCAGCCATGAATCTCCAGCCACTGTCCGGATTCCCTTCTGTTGGCTCTTCGCGGAGCATGTAGCCGACTTTGTAGCCTTCTTTTGTGATCTTATCGGAAACGATACAACCTTCCCCATTCGGCTCGTCCCATTCGATCAGATTTTCAATCGGGATTTCGATAAATCCCTGTTCTTTTTCTGCCATTTTTTTCCAGTATTCTTTTAATATAAGAAGCAATGCTTTTGCATTTTCTGTTTCTGTGGCAGAATTGTATTCCTTCATCTCACTGAAGGTTCCGGATTCACTGACGATTCCAAGAAGCCATTTTCCAAAGAAAGATTTCTTGAATTTAAAGATCATACATTTGATCCCATCCTCATCCTCAAAAGAAGCTGTATACTCAATCTTCGCCGGTTTCCGCCCCAGTTCAGTCGGATCAGCCAACCAGTTTTCAAGTTCCTCCATAGCATTCACAATTTCATTATTCATAACTTTGCACCTCACTACTTATAATAATTCCATGTTGATTGATTTTTCTGTAAAGCCATATTTTTTGTACATTTCATATGCAGCAACATTTTTAGCGTTTACCTGTAATTCAATGCCATCAAAATGTTTCTCTTTTTTTAAGTCCTTTAGCATTTCAAAAAAATGATGTCCGATACCCATACCTCTGTAATTTTCATCAACCGCCATTGTATCGATATAAATTACATCACGGGTAAGCATCGAAGGAAATTCAATATGCCGGTATGTAAGCTCCAGAATTCCAATAATCCTGTGCTCTGATTCGGCAACATAAAAAGCTTCTTTATCCAAAGCATCCTGAAAAGCATCTAAAGAGAAAAAATCCTTACTTTCTTTGTAAATATCAGGCCGCCAGTTCACATGCAAAGCCTGAACCTGATTCATGATATGAACCACACTGTCAAAATCACTGTTTTCCGCAGGTCTGATAATTATATCCATATATGTCCTCCTTCGTAAAGCATGAAAAAATATATACCTATAATTCAGTATACCATAAACCCAATTATTTCAATATAGAATATGTCCTTTTATAATTTAAAAGATTTGCTACTCATAGCAAATTATATGGTAATCAAAAAACTAGTAAAGTAATTTCCACACAACAAATATCATCTCTTCATAAAAACATTTTAATAAATAACCTTTTCATCAACAAATTTCAACCGCACATTTGCCAAGCCACAGGACAAACGTCCGCCTGGCGCCCGTCCTGAACAACACTCAACTTCGCGAGTAGAGTTCCGGGACACCCCTCCGTCTTGAAGCGCGCAGATTTTCGGGCAATCCTGTTTCCGGGGCATATGCAGGAACGTTACAGGGAGTTAGGGGAAGGAAGTGGCAAGAGGTGGACACCAGCCGTGCCTCCCGCACGACTGGTGAGGACAGCCTGAGCCGCGAAATCATCAGATTTCGGGGCGAATCTGTCCGGTGCCGCCACTTGCCGCTTCCTTCCCCGTTATCTCCCTGTTACATTCCGAATCCGCCCCGGAAACAGGATTGCCCGAAAATCGTCCCCCTTCCACACCCCCCAGGAACCCCACACCCCCATACCGCATACACTAAAGCATAGAAAAAAGAAATGGAAGTGTCAGACATGGACCTGAGATTGCCTTATTATATGATGTATCCGATTCCATACGCATTTGACGAAGACAAAATCCAGAAGCGCGACCGAGAATACCTGCAAAGTATGTATCCGGCAACAGCAAAAAAGATTTTTCCATATATACAGGAAGAATGCGACCGCCAGGAATATGAAGGAAGCATGATCTATGATGAGTACCCGGATAAGCTCCAGCTGTGCCTGATGTGTCGTAGGGCGTATGAACAGGTCATGAAACAGGAAAAATGGGAAAAAGAGACCTATACTCCGGAACAGATCCGGGAGATCGTAGAAATCCTGATGTACCAGGAATTGATGGAAAGAAGAGGAAAAGGCAGGCGGCAACAGGAAAAAACAGTTGCTTCATGCACAGGACTTGTGCTATAATATCGTCCGATATAAAAATGACAGCATCTGAAACACAGTTTCGGTAAGGAGTGGGCCAGGGTACATATGAAGAATATTATATTTATCGGAATGCCGGCAGTTGGAAAAAGTACCGTCGGAGTGGTAGTCGCAAAGCGGCTTGGATACGAGTTTATCGATACAGATCTGCTGATTCAGAAGCAGGAGAACAGACTTTTGCGGGAGATTATCGCAGAAGAAGGTCTGGACGGATTCTTAAGTATTGAGAATCAGGTCAATCGTGATGTGGAAGCGGAACATGCGGTGATTTCCCCGGGAGGAAGCGTAGTTTACTGTGAAGAAGCAATGAAGCATTACAAAGAGATCGGAACCATTGTTTATCTGCATGCGTCATTTGAGGTTATCAATTCCAGACTGAAGAATGCAAAGAAAAGGGGAGTTGCACTTCGGGACGGGCAGACGCTGAAGGATCTATATGACGAAAGAGTAGTATTATTTGAAAAATATGCAGATATTACTGTTTCAGAGGATGGACTGGAGCTGGAAGAAACCATTGAAAATGTAATGGAAATTTTGGAAAATCAATAAATTTTTTAAAGAAATTATTACAAAAGTTTTACGAAAATGAAGAAAGCAAGATAAATAATTTTGCAATGAATATAGAAATATGCTATACTGATATGTGATATAGAGGATTATTACAAAAAGCTTCATACAAATCCTGAGAGATCTGGAAAGAATAAAAAGTATGAGGTTTTTTATTCATGAAATAATAAAGAGTATGAATAGAGTGTTTGACAGAAGTATAGAACAGGATATATTTCAGAGGGAAAGAAATCGTTAATTGAGGTGCGAAATGGAACAGTATATTATTAAGGGTGGCAATCCGCTGGTCGGCGAAGTCGAGATCGGTGGAGCAAAGAATGCAGCACTGGCAATTCTGGCAGCTGCGATTATGACAGATGAGACAGTTACTATCGATAATCTTCCGGATGTCAACGATATCAACGTTCTGCTGGAAGCAATCAGTGGAATTGGTGCCGAGGTTGACCGTATTGACCGGCACACAGTCAGAATCAACGGAAGCAACATTGAAAATTTTGATATAGAATATGATTACATCAAGAAGATCCGTGCATCTTATTACTTGCTCGGAGCACTTCTTGGCAAGTATAAGAGAGCAGAAGTTGCTCTTCCGGGAGGATGCAATATCGGAAGCCGTCCGATCGACCAGCATCTGAAAGGTTTTCGTGCGCTTGGTGCTTATGTGGATATCGAGCATGGCAAGATTATCGCAGAAGCAGAGCGTCTGATCGGAAAGCACATTTATTTTGATGTGGTAAGCGTAGGAGCTACGATCAACGTTATGATGGCAGCATCGATGGCAGAAGGACTTACGATCCTTGAGAATGTGGCAAAAGAGCCTCATGTTGTCGATGTGGCAAACTTCCTGAATAGTATGGGAGCGAACATTCGTGGAGCAGGTACGGACGTGATCAAGATCCGCGGTGTATCCCGCCTTCATAAGACAGATTATTCTATCATTCCGGATCAGATCGAAGCCGGCACATTTATGTTTGCGGCAGCAGCAACCAGAGGTGATGTGACTGTTATGAATGTCATTCCGAAGCATCTGGAAGCTACGATTGCAAAGCTTGTTGAGATCGGATGTGAAGTAGAAGAATTTGATGATGCAGTGCGTGTTGTGTCTAAAGGAGATCTTCATAATACACAGGTGAAGACTCTTCCATATCCGGGATTCCCGACAGATATGCAGCCGCAGATCGGTGTTACACTTGCTCTTTGTAAAGGGACAAGCACGATTACAGAAAGTATTTTCGAGAATCGTTTCAAATATCTTTCAGAACTTGCAAGAATGGGTGCAAATGTCAAGGTTGAAGGCAATGCAGCGACTATCGAAGGCGTAGATAAATTCTCGGGAGCAAGGGTCAGTGCACCGGATCTTCGTGCAGGAGCAGCACTTGTGATTGCAGGAATGGCCGCAGATGGCATTACGATCGTAGATGACATCGTATATATCCAGAGGGGATACGAACGTTTTGAAGAGAAGCTCAGAAGTCTCGGCGCAGTGATCGAGAGAGTTTCTACAGAACGTGAGATCCAGAAATTCAAGTTAAAAGTAGGTTAAGACAGGAATTCCTGTTTTGATAGAACATATTTCCCAAAATGTATATTGACGGAAGCTATGGACAGTGTTATGATGTGTAGCGGTAACAATTAAATACGCTTTCTCTTATTCAGAGTGGTGGAGGTACAAAGGACCTGCGAAGCCACGGCAACCCCGGTAAGCCGGAAGGTGCCAACCTGAGCGAGCAATCGAACAATAAGAGGATTGATGATGAGATATCAGGTCAGTCCTTTGGGGCTGACCTTTAAATTTGCATAGACAGAAGAGAAATTCTGTTTGTCGATTTTCATTATTCCAGAGATAAGAGAGGCAGATACAAAGAAGAAAAGAAAGGAAAAAAGATGGAGAGATTATTATTTACTTCTGAATCAGTAACTGAAGGACATCCGGATAAGATGTGCGACCAGATTTCCGATGCGATCCTGGATGCACTTATGGAGCAGGATCCAATGAGCCGTGTAGCTTGCGAGACATGCGCGACTACAGGAATTGTTATGGTAATGGGAGAAATTACTACAAATGCATATGTAGATATTCAGAAAATCGTTCGTGATACTGTTCGTGAAATTGGTTATACAAGAGGAAAGTACGGATTTGATGCTGACACATGTGGCGTTCTGACAGCAATTGACGAACAGTCAAGCGATATTGCCATGGGTGTTGATAAAGCTCTTGAAGCAAAGGAACACAAGATGTCAGATGAAGAATTGGAAGCAATCGGTGCAGGAGACCAGGGAATGATGTTCGGATATGCATCTGATGAGACAGAAGAATATATGCCTTATCCGATCGCTCTTGCACACAAACTTGCAAGACGTCTTACAGAAGTAAGAAAGAACGGAACACTTCCATATCTTCGTCCGGATGGAAAAACACAGGTAACAGTAGAATATGATGAAAATGGAGTTCCGGCCCGCCTTGATGCAGTAGTACTTTCTACACAGCATGATCCGGATGTTTCACAGGAACAGATCCATGAAGACGTGAAAAAATACATTTTTGATGAAATCCTTCCGGCAGATATGGTAGATGAGAATACAAAATTCTTCATCAATCCGACCGGACGTTTTGTGATCGGTGGACCACATGGGGACAGCGGCCTTACCGGACGTAAGATCATCGTAGATACTTATGGGGGAATGGCGCGTCACGGCGGTGGAGCTTTCTCAGGAAAAGACTGTACAAAGGTAGACCGTTCAGCAGCTTATGCAGCACGTTATGTTGCTAAGAATATCGTAGCAGCAGGAATTGCCAAAAAATGCGAGATCCAGCTTTCTTATGCAATCGGTGTTGCACAGCCGACATCTGTCATGGTAGATACTTTCGGAACAGGAAAGATTGCAGATGATAAGCTTGTGGAAATCGTTCGAGAGAACTTTGACCTTCGTCCGGCTGGAATTATCAAGATGCTTGATCTGAGACGTCCGATCTACAAACAGACAGCAGCTTACGGACACTTTGGACGTAACGACCTGGATCTTCCATGGGAGAAGTTGGATAAAGTGGATACTTTGAAGAAATATCTTTAATAACAGGTTCTGAATTTGATCGTTTTAGAAAAAATTTAGAAAATTTTACGGGTGCTTTGATGTGAAGCACCCGTTTTTATGATATGCTATTAGTTATCAGGCAGACTTGCGTGAGCGCCATACGGACCTCATAACCGGGCGTGCACGATGAATGGAGGATGAATATAGCATGAAACTAAGGACGAAACTGGTGATTTCTTTTGTGACGATGATCATGATACCGACTATCCTGACAACGGCATTTATATTTGGAATTGCGCGTTATCAGATCGGAGTCATTGAGCATACTTATGGAATTACCGGTGAGGAATATAAAGATTTTGCAAAATCCATCAGAGTGCTGGGAGATATGCCGGAGATCCAGCAGTTTATTATAAGCGCATGTATCGCAGTAGTCCTGATTCTGGCATTTACAGCGATGATCATGATGGTGTGGATTTATGGAAGTATCATCAGTCCGATTCACAAGTTGCAGGAAGCAGCGCAGAACGTAGAAGAAGGCAATCTGAATTTTGAGATCAAGCCGGAAAAAGATGATGAGATGGGACGGCTGATGCAGGCATTTGAAAAGATGCGGATCCGTCTGAGAGATAATGCAGAGGAGAAGCTGAAGAGTGACCGGGAAAGCAAAGAACTGATCAGCAATATTTCCCATGACTTAAAGACGCCGATCACAGCGATCAAGGGCTATGTGGAAGGAATCCGTGACGGGGTTGCAGATACGCCGGAGAAGATGGAAAAATATATCGGAACCATTTATAATAAGGCGAATGAGATGGATACGCTGATCAACGAACTGACCTTATATGCGAAGATCGATACAAACCGGATCCCGTACAACTTTGCACCGCTTTCAGTCAACGATTATTTCAATGACTGTGCCGAAGATATTGAGATGGAGCTGGATTCAAAGAATGTAGAGTTTGGTTATTTCAATTATGTAGAGGGTGATCAGAAGATCATTGCAGATCCGGAACAGTTAAAGAGAGTGATCAACAACATTGTCAGCAATTCTTTGAAATACATGGAACGAGAGCACGGGCTGATCAATCTGCGGGTAAAAGACGTAGGTGATTTTATTCAGGTAGAGCTTGAGGATAACGGAAAAGGAATCGCAGCGAAAGATCTGCCGAATATATTTGACCGGTTCTACCGGACGGATGCTTCAAGGAATTCATCCAAGGGCGGAAGCGGAATCGGTCTTTCGATCGTGAAGAAGATCATTGAAGATCACGGTGGCAAAATCTGGGCGACCAGCCGGGAAGGTGTTGGCACAGTGATGTATTTTGTAATCAGAAAATATCAGGAGGTACCGATAAATGAGTAAGATTTTAATTGTAGAAGATGAAGAGAGTATTGCAGATCTGGAGAAAGATTATCTGGAGCTGAGTGGATTTGAAGTAGAGGTTGCAAATGATGGACAGACAGGGCTTGATAAGGCGCTTTTCGGTGATTTTGATCTGGTGATCCTGGATCTGATGCTTCCGGGCGTGGATGGCTTTGAGATTTGTCGTAAGGTTCGTGCGGAAAAGAATACACCGATCATCATGGTATCTGCGAAAAAAGATGATATCGACAAGATCAGAGGACTCGGACTTGGGGCTGATGACTATATGACCAAGCCGTTTAGTCCAAGCGAGCTGGTGGCAAGAGTAAAAGCACATCTGGCACGTTATGAGCGGCTGATCGGAAGTGCCGTGGAAGAGAATAAGGTGATCGAGATCCGTGGACTTAAGATTGATACCACTGCACGCCGAGTGTGGGTAAACGGAGTGGAGAAGAATTTTACAACAAAAGAGTTTGATCTTCTGACCTTCCTTGCCAGTCATCCGAACCATGTATATACCAAGGATGAACTTTTCAGCGAGATCTGGGATATGGAATCCATCGGAGATATCGCAACGGTAACTGTGCACATCAAGAAAATCCGTGAGAAAATTGAATATGATACCTCAAACCCACAGTATATTGAGACAATCTGGGGTGTGGGATATCGTTTCAAGATGTAATGAAAAAGAATAAAAGGAAAGAGATTACAGTATGATAACCAGTACAGGAAATGCCAGGGTAAAACAGCTTGTTACATGGCAGAAAAAGAGAAAGGCACGTGATGAAGAAGGCGTCTATATCGTAGAAGGGATCCGGATGTACCGGGAAGCTCCGCGTACGCAGGTGAGAGAGGTTTATGTATCGGAGCAGTTTTACAGCCGATATGGAGAAGAGCTGGGACTTTCGGCATGGGGAAGACAGCTGGAAATCCTGTCAGATCATGTATTTTCCCACGTGTCAGATACAAAGACACCACAGGGAATCCTGCTTGTGATGGAGCAGAGGAGCTGTGAGATATGTGAGATGCTGGATCTGGACGCACAGGGAAGGAAACCGCTTCTGATGGTGTTGGATAATCTGCAGGATCCGGGAAACCTGGGAACCATTCTCCGTGCGGGGGAAGCGGCAGGCGTAACCGGCGTGATCATGAGTCACGACTGTGTGGATATTTACAATCCCAAGGTGATCCGTTCAACGATGGGATCGGTTTACCGAATGCCGTTTGTGTATGTAGAGCATTTGCCAGAAACTCTGGAAGTACTTGCAGAAGCCGGGATTCATTCCTATGCGGCACATCTGAAAGGAAAGAACAGCTACGATCAGGAGGATTACACAAGAGGGACAGCATTTTTAATTGGAAATGAGGGTAACGGACTTCGGGATGAAGTGGCAGATGCAGCAGAGTGTTATATCAAGATTCCGATGTGTGGAGAGGTAGAATCACTGAATGCGGCGGTTGCATCTTCGGTTCTGATGTTCGAGGCGGCAAGACAGCGACGGTAGTGATGAGGGGAAATCAAGCGCAAAGGAGAGTGTGATTTGATGAAACCGATAATCGATTTAAATAAAGAATATGGATTGGTATTCGATGGAGGAGGAGCCAGAGGTGCGTATCAGATCGGTGCGTGGCGGGCTCTTTCGGAAGCTGGTGTGAAGATCAGTGCAGTAGCGGGTACTTCTGTGGGCGCCCTGAATGGCGCCCTTGTTTGTATGGGAGATCTGGAGAAAGCAGGACATATCTGGAAAGAGATGGCATTTTCCCGTGTTATGGATGTGGATGATGAGTTGATGGAACAGTTCTTTGATGGAGAGGCATCCATAAGAGAGATTTTGAAAGGTCTCTGGAAGAAGCTTGCAGATGGTGGAATTGATATTACACCGCTTAAGGAATTGATCCATGAGGTTGTAGACGAAGAAAAGATCAGGAAATGCGGAAAAGAATTCTGCCTTTTGACATTTTCTGTATCGGATATGAAGGAACTTGATCTGAGTATTGAAGATATACCGGAAGGTCTTCTGGAGGATTTTCTTCTTGCCAGCGCATATCTGCTTGGATTTAAAAATGAACCGCTGCACGGCAAGACATATATTGATGGTGGTGCGGTCAATAATGTGCCGACCGCGTCTCTTCTAAAAAGGGGATATAAGGATCTGATCCAGGTAAGGATCTTTGGTCCGGGAAGAGTGCCGAAGACGACGATTCCGGAAGACGGCTCTCTGCTGGAGATCGAACCGAGAGTAGGACTTGGCAGTATTCTCGAATTTTCGGCAAAGCGGAGCAGACAGAATTTGAAAATTGGCTATTATGATGCAAAAAGAGCGCTTTACGGGCTCACTGGATCGATTTACTATATTGAAGAAACACGAGAAGAGTGTTATTATGTAGAAATAATGAAGCTTTTGAGCGAACTTGAAAAGACGGAATATCGTTTCAAACTCAAGTTGCCGATCGGCTGTTCAGACAGAGAGTTGTTCTATGGAATGCTGGAGGCAAGTGCGAAGCTCATGAGAATTCCAAAATATAATATTTATACAGCAGATGAACTGTGGAATGAGACGAGCAGAAAGTACGAGACTCGTACAGATGAGGGAAAAGAAAAACTGCCGAAATTCGTCCATGCGATTGCAAAGCTGAGAAAGGACTACAAGATGAATTTAAAAGGAAGAAGTTTTTTGAAACTGGAAGATTATACACCGGCAGAGATTGAATATCTCGTTGACCTGGCAGGTGAATTAAAGGCAAAGAAAAAAGCAGGAATTAAAGGACACTGCCTGGAAGGGAAGAACATTGCCCTTATTTTCGAAAAGCCGTCTACAAGAACCAGATGTGCATTTACCGTAGGAGCACAGGATGAAGGTGGAATCCCGACATACCTTGCAGGTAATGAGATCCAGTTAGGTGATAAAGAGAGTATCGAAGATACAGCACGTGTACTTGGAAGAATGTTCGATGGAATCGAATTCCGTGGATTTGAACAAAGATACGCAGATGTACTTGCAGAGTACAGTGGAGTTCCGGTATGGAATGGTCTGACAGATACCACACATCCGACACAGTGTCTGGCTATGCTCCTTACCATGAAAGAAGAATTCGGACATCTGAAAGGTCTGAAGGTTGCATATCTTGGAGATGGACGTAACAACGTTGCGAACAGCCTTCTGGTAGGATGCGCCAAAATCGGAGTAGATGTAACAATCGTTGCACCGAAGGCCCTCTGGACTTCGGAATCCCTGTGGAAGAGATGTGACGAATATGCAAAAGAATCCGGAGCAACTATCGAGATCACCGATGACCTTGATGGTGTAAAGGGAGCAGATGTCATTTACACAGACGTATGGATTTCCATGGGCGAAGAAAAGAAAGAGCAGGAAAGAGAGCGTCTCGGAAAGCCATATCAGGTAAATGCAGCTCTGATGGAACGTACAGGAAAAGGTACTACAATCTTCTCACACTGCTTGCCGGCGATCAAAGAAAAAGAAGTTACCGAAGAAGTATTTGAAGGACCACAGTCAAGAGTATTTGATGAAGCTGAGAATCGTCTGCATACAATCAAGGCAGTTATGGTTGCAACTTTAGGAGAGAACGAATAATAAGCATGAAAGCGGAGATATTAAAGATGCTCCGGCAGAGCGATGGGTATCTGTCGGGGCAGCAGCTCTGTGACCACTTTCAGGTGTCCAGGACTGCTGTGTGGAAAGCAATCAATCAGTTAAAAGAAGAAGGCTATGAGATTGAAGCCGTGAGAAACAAAGGTTATCGCATTGTGGATATTCCGGATCGGATTACCGCGGATGCGATAAAAAGCTGTCTGGAGACAAAATGGATGGCGAAAAATCTGGAGTATTATGACGAGATCGATTCGACTAATAACCGGGCCAAAGCACTAGGCGAGGCCGGAGGTGCAGATGGAACTCTTTTTGTTGCAGAGACGCAGACGGCGGGAAAAGGAAGACGCGGCAGATGCTGGCAATCACCGGCGGGCAGCAGTATTTCCATGTCGATTCTGTTAAGACCTGTGATGAATCCGTCAGATGCACCGATGTTGACACTTGTCATGGCATATGCGGCAACGAAAGCTTTGCGTGAAAAGACCGAGTTGGATATAGGAATCAAATGGCCGAATGATCTGGTCGTGAGTGGAAAGAAGATCAGTGGGATACTGACGGAGATGAGCGCAGAGATCGATTACATCAATCATGTAGTGATCGGAATCGGAATCAATGTCAATATGGAGTCTTTTCCGGAAGATATCGCAAAGACAGCGACTTCACTGCGGATCGAAGCGGGCAAAGAATTTCGCAGGTTTGAACTGATCGCTGCGATTATGGAGCATTTTGAAAAAGCCTACGAAGCGGTCTGCGAGGCGGGAAGTCTGGAGCCGATCATGGAAGATTATAACCGTCTGCTGGTAAACTGTGGGCGTCGGGTGCGTGTACTGGAACCGGAACATGAATATGATGCACTGGCACTGGGGATTGACAAGACCGGGGAATTGCAGGTAGAATGTGAAGACGGCAGCAGAAAGTCTGTCTTTGCCGGAGAAGTTTCGGTACGTGGAATTTATGGGTATGTATAGAAGGAGAATTTATGTATCAGGATAAGATCGTATTATGCGGAGCCAACTCTTACGAAGAAAAATTTTATATGAATCCGGATTTTGATAATCTGCCACAGCACATCAAAGATGAATTGAAGATCATGTGTGTGCTGTATGTACATGATGTCGGGGGAATCCTTACACTTGTATTTGAGGAGAATGGGGAGCTGGAATTTGAAGTGACTTCTGCAGAGGGAGATCCGATGTTTGACGAGATCGGAAGCCGTCTGAAGATCAAGGAGATTCAGACAGACGAGAAGAAGCAGGAGCTTCTGACACAGCTTCAGCTTTATTACAAAGTATTTTTTCTGGGGGAAGAGATTGAATGATAAAGACACTGACGATAGGAAATGTAGAGCTTCCGAACCGTTATGTGCTGGCACCGATGGCAGGGGTAACAGACCTGCCATTTCGTCTGTTATGCAAGGAACAGGGAGCAGGGCTTCTGTGCATGGAAATGATCAGTGCAAAGGCGCTCCGGTATAAGAATAAGAATACCAAGGCGCTGCTTGCGATCGATCCAAGAGAATACCCGGTATCACTTCAGCTTTTTGGGGAAGATCCGGACATCATTTCCGAGCAGGCAAAGCGGATCGAAGAACTTCCATTTCAGATCCTGGATATCAATATGGGCTGTCCGGTTCCAAAGGTCGTGCGCAATGGAGAAGGTTCGGCGTTGATGAAGGATCCGAAGCGAATCTATGATATTGTATATAAGACAGCGAGAGCAATCAAGAAACCGGTGACGATAAAGATCCGCAAAGGATTTGACGATACCTGTATCAATGCACCGGAGATTGCGAAGGTTGCAGAAGAAGCAGGTGCAGCGGCAATCGCAGTACATGGAAGGACCAGAGAACAGTATTACTCCGGAAATGCAGACTGGGAGATTATCCGTAAGGTGAAAGAAGCAGTGAAGATTCCTGTAATCGGAAATGGGGATGTGACAAGCGGACAGAAGGCACTGGATATGTTTGAGCAGACCGGCTGTGATGGTGTGATGATCGGAAGAGGCTGCCAGGGAAATCCATGGATCTTCAGGGAATTACTGGCATATGAAGAGACCGGATCCATTCCGGAAAGACCGGGCACAGACCAGATCCGGGAAACAATGCTGCGTCATGCAAGACTGCAGATCGAGTTCAAGGGAGATTATATCGGAATCCGTGAAATGCGCAAGCATGTGGCATGGTATACCAAGGGAATGCAGGGTTCTGCGAAGCTCAGAGATGAGATCAATCAGGTGGAAAGTTATGAAGAACTGGAGAACCTTTTAATGGAAAAAATCGGATAGACATAAAACGTGTTCTTTCGCATGAGAGAATGCGTTTTTGCATATATTAAACCAGCAAAGAATTGTTGACACAGCTGCCGGAAATATGTATAATAATGAAATTGTGAAAGTAGCTTTAAATGCGGATAAAATCAGTATCTGCGGCTTGAATAGAAAATGATTTGTCGGTAAGTAAGGAGAATTATAATGGAAGCAAAGAAAACATTACTCACCTATACAGGACTTAAGAAACTGGAAGATGAGCTTGAAAATTTAAAAGTTGTGAAAAGAAAAGAAGTAGCAGGAAAGATCAAAGAAGCCAGAGAACAGGGAGACCTTTCAGAGAACGCTGAGTACGATGCAGCAAAGGACGAGCAGCGTGATATCGAGGCACGTATCGAAGAACTTGAGAAAATCCTCAAGAATGCAGAAGTTGTAGTAGAAGATGACGTGGATCTTGATACCATCAACATCGGATGTACAGTAGATGTATATGATAAAGAATTTGAAGAGGAAATCGTATTTCAGCTGGTAGGTTCTACAGAAGCAAACAGCCTGGCAGGTAAGATTTCCAATGAATCTCCGGTAGGAAAAGCCCTGATCGGTAAGAAAGTCGGAGACGTAGTAGCAGTTGAGACACAGGCAGGAGTTATTGAGTACGAAGTACTGAAGATCAATCGTTCAGTATAAGATGGTATACAGCAGAGAGAAGGAGTGAAAAAAGTGGCAACACAGCAGAACAATGGACAGGAACAGGATTTGAATCATTTAAGAAAGGTACGCCGTGAGAAACTTGCAGAACTGCAGGCAAACGGACAGAATCCTTTTGAGATCACAAAATATGACGTAACACATCACAGCCAGGAAGTGAAAGACAACTTTGATGAACTGGAAGGAAAACACGTTGTACTCGCAGGACGTATGATGTCCAAACGTGTGATGGGAAAAGCATCTTTCTGTAATGTGCAGGATTTACAGGGAAATATCCAGTCTTATGTAGCAAGAGACAGTATCGGAGAAGAAGAATATAAAGCATTCAAGAAGATGGATATCGGTGATATCGTAGGTCTTGAAGGAGAAGTATTCAAAACAAAGACAGGGGAGATTTCCATTCATGCATCTGCTGTAAAGCTTCTCTCAAAGAGCCTGCAGATCCTTCCGGAGAAGTTCCACGGACTGACAAATACAGATACCCGTTATCGTCAGAGATATGTGGATCTGATCATGAACCCGGAAGTAAAGGATACTTTTATTAAACGTTCCAAGATCCTTACCGCAATCCGTAAATATCTTGGAAATGAAGGCTTTATGGAAGTAGAGACTCCGATGCTTGTACAGAATGCCGGAGGAGCAGCTGCAAGACCGTTCGAGACACATTTCAATGCCCTGAACGAAGACCTGAAGCTCCGTATCTCTCTGGAACTTTATCTGAAGAGACTGATCGTTGGTGGTCTGGAAAGAGTATATGAGATTGGACGTGTATTCCGTAACGAAGGTCTTGATACAAGACATAACCCGGAATTCACTCTGATGGAACTTTACCAGGCATACACAGACTATCATGGCATGATGGATCTGACAGAGAACCTGTACCGTTTTGTTGCACAGGAAGTTCTTGGCACTACTCAGATTGTATATAAAGGAATCGAGATGGATCTCGGAAAGCCGTTCGAGCGTATCACAATGGTTGATGCTGTTAAGAAATATGCAGGTGTTGACTGGAACGAAGTAGAAACTCTTGAACAGGCAAGAGAACTTGCGAAAGCACACAATCTTGAATTTGAAGAAAGACATAAAAAAGGTGATATTCTGAATCTGTTCTTCGAAGAATATGTAGAAGAACATCTTCTTCAGCCGACATTCGTTATGGATCATCCGGTTGAGATTTCACCACTTACAAAGAAGAAACCGGAAAATCCGGACTATGTAGAACGTTTCGAGTTCTTCATGAACGGATGGGAAATGGCAAATGCATACTCAGAGCTGAATGACCCGATCGATCAGAGAGAACGTTTCAAAGCACAGGAAGAACTGCTTGCACAGGGTGATGATGAAGCCAACACAACAGATGAAGACTTCATGAACGCACTGGAAATTGGTATGCCGCCTACAGGTGGTATCGGATTCGGTATCGACCGTATGTGTATGCTGTTGACAGGGGCTGAGGCGATCAGAGATGTGCTGCTGTTCCCGACAATGAAGTCCTTAGATGGTGTAAATAAGAAAAATGATGTAAATAATACAGCTTCTGAAGCACCTGAAAAAAATGTAAAAACTGAGTCTGAAAAGATTGATTTCTCTAATGTGAAGATTGAGCCAATCTTTGAAGAAATGGTAGATTTCGATACATTCAGTAAGTCTGATTTCCGTGCAGTTAAGATTTTAGCTTGTGAAGCAGTACCGAAGTCAAAGAAGCTTTTGAAGTTTACATTAGATGACGGAGAACGCAAAGACCGTGTGATTTTAAGTGGTATTCACGAGTATTACGAGCCGGAAGAACTGGTTGGTAAGACAGCAATCGCTATCGTGAACCTGCCACCAAGAAAGATGATGGGAATTGATTCCGAGGGTATGCTGATTTCAGCAGTACACGAGGAAGATGGTCACGAGGGACTGAACCTTCTGATGGTAAATGACAGAATTCCGGCAGGTGCAAAGCTCTATTAAGATGATGTAAAGATGTACCGTTTTACCAAATAGACGGGACGTACTTCATTTGATAAAAAACTGGAAAAACAGCGATTTACATCAAAGTTACATCATTTGATGCAGAAATCGGTGCAAGTAAGAAAAAATCGCATAATTAGTACGATGAATGGGCAATTCCAAATCGGGATTGCCCATTTCCTAAAATGAATGGAAATACAAATCGGGAGTTGTCAAAAATATTCAAACAGTCTCATTGCATAGGGATTACAAATAGACTATCCTTAAAGTAGGAGGTGACAGAAATGGCGAACGAAGATAAAAAAGATTTTAACGCTATGTTGCATGACAATAAGGATATGCCAAAATTTCAGACAATTACGGACCAAAAGAGTATTGAAAAGTATGGTGGAAGCAGAATGTATTTTGCCCCGCCAATCTATTATGATAAGGCAATGAAAAGAATTCCTTATGGTAAAGTAATTACTGTTGGGAAGATACGAGAATACTTTGCCAAGTTAAATGGTGCTGATTTTACAGAGCCTATTACAGCAGGAATTTTTGTTTCTATTGCAGCGTGGGCAAGTTATCAGCGTACAGATGATGAAACACCTTATTGGAGAACATTGAAAGCTAATGGGGAACTCAATGAAAAATATCCAAACGGTATTGAAGCACAAAAGGAAAAATTAGAAGCGGAAGGACACACCATTGTACAAAAAGGTCGCAAAAATATACGCTATTATGTAAAAGATTATGAGAAGGTTCTTTTTGATTTGAAGTAGGCTTTGGAACAATAGATGGTTACGTTTATAAGGATTATTGGACAATTGATAGATAACTTCCTATTTGTTAAATTGGAAAATTAGAATTTATATATAAAGGAGAATATTGATGAAACTGTTTTTATGTTCGCACTTTTCAAGTGTAGGAAGTCTGATAAAGGAAGAAATTGAAAATAAAAAAGTCGCATTTATTCCAACAGCTTCGCTGCGTGAAGGCTACACCGGTTATGTCGGCTCGGCTCGAAAATTATTCAAAAAGTTGGGAGTAATCGTAACTGAAATTGATATTTCAACGGAGGCTTATTCAACGATACAGTCTGTTTTTGAAGATGCGGATGTGATATATTTTACCGGCGGAAATTCTTTTTTCCTTATAGACCAGCTCCGTAAAACGGGAACGGATGAGCTGTTGAAAAAAGAATTGGCAAAGGGAAAACTGATGATTGGTGAATCGGCAGGTGCGATTATATGCGCTCCAAGCATCCAATATATCGAGCAAATGGATGAAAAGCCGGAGGACTACTCACAAGAAGATGATGCAGGGCTTGATTTGATTGATTTCTATGTTCTTCCGCATTATCTTACAGCACCATTTAAGAAAGTTACCGAGAAAAT
>NZ_JAQDVB010000018.1:88441-89063 GCF_027674365.1 Coprococcus sp. AM11-30B
ATCCTTTTTTTGAAACTGGAAAATCGGAAGCTGAGGAGATAGACTATTGAGAACATATGAGAATAAAGACGAGCTTAAAAACGAGATAAATAAAAGCTTTGCAAAGTATATTTCAGAATTTAATGATATTCCGGAGCATTTAAAAGATAAGAGAATTGATGAGGTCGATCGAACTCCGGCAGAAAATCTTGCTTATCAGGTTGGCTGGACAACTCTTGTTATTAAATGGGAATCAGACGAAAGAAAGGGTATTCCTGTCAAAACTCCTTCGGATAATTTTAAGTGGAATCAGCTTGGCGAATTATATCAATGGTTCACAGATACATATGCTCAGCTGTCACTGCAAGAATTGAAAGACAGATTGAATGAGAATATCAACTCTATTTATGTAATGATTGATTCTCTGAGTGAGGAAGAATTATTTA
The DNA here is from genome assembly GCF_027674365.1 of Coprococcus sp. AM11-30B. Classification (NCBI taxonomy): domain Bacteria; kingdom Bacillati; phylum Bacillota; class Clostridia; order Lachnospirales; family Lachnospiraceae; genus Coprococcus; species Coprococcus sp. AM11-30B. Next base: position 88,867 of record NZ_JAQDVB010000018.1, read on the forward strand.
AACCACATATGAGAAAATGGGCTGACGAAGCAACTAAAACAGCTGTCTGGGAAGTATACAAATTCATACATGTTAATACAGTTGCTCCGTTCGGAACCTTTAGAACCAAGATTAGAAAATGGAAAAAGATTGCACTATAACTTCCAGTTGTGCGCCCAGCTAAGGGTGTGTAGTCAAGCCGGTGGAATTCCGGTTTA